>JAATFK010000409.1 GCA_015655225.1 Solirubrobacterales bacterium
CGGCACCCCGGTCGTCGCCTCCGACATCGCCGGCTACCGCGACGTCGTGCGCGACGGCGTCGACGGCGTGCTCGTGCCGCGCGGCGACGCGACGACGCTGGCGGAGACGCTGCGCGACCTCTGGCTCGATCCGGTTCGGCGGGCCGCGCTCGGCCAGGCCGCGGTGCTGCGCGCGGAGCGCTTCGCGTGGCCGCGCGTCGCGGCCGACGTGCTCAATGCCTACGAGGACGCGATCGAGGTGCCGGCGCCGAGCACGACCGTCGAGCGCGTCGCGGTCAGCATCGGCGCGAAGTCGGCCGACCTCCAGCCGCGTGTCCCGGCCCAGCGGCTCGCGAGCCTCGAGCCGCCGCTGCCCGCCGGCGCGCGCCGCCCGATCTTCGCCCTGATGCGCCGCGCCATCCTGCTGGCGTTCGCGCTCGCCGCGCTCGTCGGCACCGTGCTCGCCTTCCGCCGCATCGGCCTGCACCAGATCGGCGACGCGCTGCTGAACTCGAGCCCGCCGTGGGTGCTCGCCGGCCTCGGCGTGATGTGCGCCTCGATGGCGGTCCGCGCCGTCTCCTGGCACGCGATCCTGAAGGCGGCGCTGCCACGCGACCGCGTGCGCCTGCGCGACGCCGCGCAGGGGACGTTCATCGGCGTGCTGATGTCGGCGACGCTGCCGGCGCGCCTCGGCGAGCCCTCGCGCGCGCTGATCGTCGCGCGCCGCACCGGCCGCCCGCGCGAGCACCTGCCGGTCGTGCTCGGGACGATCGTCTCGCAGACCTTCATCAACATCCTCGCGCTCGTGATCCTCGGGATCGTCACGCTCTCCTCGGTGAAGATCTTCCAGGGGCACCACAGCGCGCTGCTGGTCGTCGTGATCGCGCCGGTCGCGCTGCTGCTGGCGGTGCTGGTCGCGCCGCAGGTGCTGGCCGCCGCGCGTCACTCGCGCTTCGCGAAGCTGCGCGAGCTGACCGGCAGAGCGGTGCGCGCGCTCGCGCAGGTGCGCTCGGGCCTGAGCGTGTTCCGCGACCCCAGACTCGGAGCGATCGCGCTGTTCGCGCAGCTGGCCGCGTGGGGGCTGCAGTGGATCTCCTGCTACCTGCTGCTGATCGCGCTCGGCCTCGACCACACCGCCGGCGTCGGCGCCGCGGCCGCCGTCCTCTTCGCCGTCAACGTGACCGCGGTGCTGCCGGCGACGCCGTCGAACCTCGGCATCTTCCAGGCCGCCTGCGTCGTCGTGCTGAGCGGCGCCTACCACGTCTCGAAGGCCGACGCGCTCGGCTACGGGATCATCCTGCAGGCGGTCGAGATCGCGACCGCCGTGGTGATGGGCATGCCCGCGCTGGTGAAGGAGGGGCTGTCCTGGAAGGACGTCCGCCTGCGCGCGATGCAGACCGCGCCGGTCGAGCTGCGCGCCCATCCGCGCGCCGTCGCGACGGCGCCGCAGCCGGTCGAGGCCGACGCGTCATAGTCCGGACGCGGCGTACGCCGCTTCCTCCATTAATCCTGCATCCACACTTGCAGGGATCCTGGGCTCGGCTGGTACCTTCGCGCCCATGGGGACCCGTACGATCGACCGCCGTCGCTCCGACAGCCCGCATCGCGCGCCGATCCTCGACCGCTTCGGCGTCGTCGTCCGGCTGCGACGCGAGGGCCAGCACCTGACGCGCGCGGAGCTGGAGCAGCGCTCCGGCATCCCGCGCAACTACATCGGGAGCATCGAGCGCGGCGAGATCAACCCGACGCTCCTTACCCAGCAGCGGATCGCACAGGGCCTCGGCGTGCGCCTCGGCGAGCTTGTCACCGAGGCCGAGGACGCGACCGCCCCGCTCGGCGGGCCGCAGCTGCCGCCGCCCGCGCCCGCGCCGCCCGGCCCCGCCGCCGCAGCAACTGCCGCCGAGACCGCCTGAGCGTCCCGCTCAGTCGCTGACGCCGGCGGTGTCGGCCGCCGGCTCGGCGATCTCCTGCTCGACCGCGCCCTCGCGCGGATCGACCGCGATCCCACTGGGATCGACCAGGCCGGGATCGCGCGGCGAGCCGGCGACGAGGTCGTCCGGCGCGCTCTCGCGCGGGAGGAAGCCGCTCTTCATGCCGAAGTAGACCGCCTGCGGATGGTGGGCGACGATCGCGACCGTCGACTGCTCCGGCTCGACCGCGTAGCCGCCCGACAGGCGCATCCCGATCGCGGGCGCGTCGAGCAGGGCGAAGACCTTCTCGTGCTCGGACTGGTCCGGGCAGGCCGGGTAGCCCCACGAGTAGCGACGGCCCTGGCCGGGATCGATCCCGAGGTCGCTCCGGACTCTCGCGTGCAGCCACTCGGCCATCCCCTCGGCTGTCTGGACGCCGAGGCCGTGGGTGTAGAGCTGCTCGGCGAACTCGCCGTCCTTCTCCAACTGCGCCATCAGTTCGGTGACCTCGTCGCCGGCGGTCACGACCTGCAGCGCCACCACGTCACGGACGCCGGAGGACAGCGGCCGGTAGAAGTCGGCGAGGCAGATGCGGTCGTGGCGCGGCTGGCGCGGGAAGACGAGCCGCTCGATCTCGCGATCGTGGTCCTCGGGGTCGAACACGATCAGCTCGTTGCCGTCGCTGTTGGCAGGGAAGTAGCCGAGCTTCGCGCGCGGGTGCAGGTAGGTCTGCTCGCGCCACATGCGCTCCAGCCGGGGCTGGAAGTTGTCGCGCACCAGCTCCGTCCAGGCGTCGCCCTTAACGCCTCTGCCGCCCCAGTGGAGTCTGAAGAGGACGTGCGTGTCGAGGTGGTGCCAGACCTCGTCGAGCGGCACCTCGATCTCGCGCTGACCCCACCACGGCGGCGTCGGCACCGGGTTCTCGGTGCTGGCGTCCGAGCGCACCGAGTCGTCGTCGGTCGGCGGGCCGTCGTCGATCACGACCGGCTTCTCGCGCAGTCTGCGCGCGCCGGCGCGGGTCTTCTCCACCAGCGCCTCGCGGGCGTCGGCGTCGACCAGCTGGTCCATTCTCGCGAGCCCCTCGAACGCGTCCTTGCAGTAGAAGACGCCGGGCTCGTAGACCGCGTCGTCCTCTCTCCCGTTCGGGTAGAGGATGCGATAGCCGAAGTCGCGGTTGATCGCCGCGCCGCCGATCAGGACCGGGTAGGGCAGCTCGCGCGCGTGCAGCTCCTGCACCGCGAGTGGCATCTGCTTGGAGGTCGAGACGAGCAGCGCCGAGAGGCCGATCGCGGTCGCGTCGTGCTCCTGGGCGGCGTCGAGGATCGTCGCGATCGGGACCTGCTTGCCGAGGTCGATCACGGTGTAGCCGTTGTTCGTCAGGATCGTGTTGACGAGCGACTTGCCGATGTCGTGGACGTCGCCGAAGACGGTCGCGA
>JAATFK010000242.1 GCA_015655225.1 Solirubrobacterales bacterium
GCCGCGCGCGGTCACCGCCGGTATGGTCGATGCTCCATCTTCGAGAGAGGAGATCGGGCATGCACACGGATCCCGAGACGATCCGCAACGTCGCTCTCGTCGGTCACCGCGGCAGCGGCAAGACCTCCCTGCACGAGGCGATCCTCTACACCGCCGGGGCGGTCGAGCGGCTCGGCCGCGTCGCCGACGGCAGCACCGCCTCCGACGCCGATCCCGACGAGCAGGCGCGCCAGATGTCGATCTCGGCCTCGCTCCAGTCGTTCAACTGGGCCGGCCGCAAGATCAACCTGATCGACACGCCGGGCGAGCCGAGCTTCGTCGCGGACGCGCTCGGGGCGCTGCGCGTCTGCGAGTCGGCGATCTTCGTGGTCAACGCCGTGATGGGCGTCGAGGTCTCGACCGCGCGGCTCTGGCGCCGGGCCGCCGAGCTCGATCTCGCGCGGCTGCTGTTCGTCAACATGCTCGACCGCGAGCGCGCCGACTTCTTCCGCACGCTCCAGGCGCTGAAGGACGCGTTCGGCCCGCACGTCGTCGCGACCGAGATCCCGATCGGCTCCGAGCACGAGGTGCGCGGCGTGATCGACCTGGTCGACATGCGCGCCTATGTCTACGACGGCGACGGCCGCGACACGAGCCGCGAGATCCCGATCCCGGACGAGCTGGCCGAGCAGGCCCGGACCTACCGCGAGCGGCTGATGGACGAGGTCGCGGAGAACTCGGAGGCCCTGATGGAGCGCTACCTCGACGGCGAGACGATCTCGCACGAGGAGATCGTCGCGGCGCTCGAGGCGGGCACGAACCACGGGGCGCTATTCCCGGTCACGTGCGGCGTCGCGACGCGCAACCTCGCGACCAACCGGCTGCTCGACGCGATCGTCGAGGACCTGCCCTCGCCGGTCGCGCACGGGCCGCTGGAGGTGGCGGGCCTGACGCTCGTGCCGGATCCCGAGCGCGACCTCTACGCCTACGTCTTCAAGACGCGCGCCGACCCGTTCGCCGGCCGCATCAACCTCTTCCGCGTCTACCAGGGGACGCTCTCCCACGATAGCCACGTGCTGAACACGCGCGCCCACGCGAAGGAGCGGATCGGCCAGCTGCTGACGACGAGCGGCCGCCGGACGGTGCAGGCGACCGCCTTCGGCCCCGGCGACGTCGGCGCGGTCGCGAAGCTGAAGGAGACGCGCGCGGGCGACTGGCTGGCGGCGCGCGACGAGCCGATCGCGATGCCGTCGATCACGCTGCCCGCGCCCGTGATGGCGTTCGCGATCGAGCCGCGCCGCAAGGGGGACGAGGACAAGGTCTTCAGCGCCCTGCGGCGCCTGCAGGAGGAGGATCCGACGATCGACCTGCACCGCGACGAGCAGACCGGCGAGCAGATCGTCGCCGGCCTCTCGCAGGTCCACGTCGAGGTGATCGTCGGGCGGCTGCGGGAGCGGTTTGGGGCCGAGGTCGAGCTGACGCCGCCGCGCGTCCCCTACCAGGAGACGATCCGGCGCCCCGCGCGGGCACACGGTCGCCATAAGAAGCAGAGCGGCGGCCGCGGGCAGTTCGGCGACTGCCACATCGAGGTGGAGCCGCTGCCGCCCGGCGCCGGCTTCCGGTTCGTCAACGCGATCAAGGGCGGCGTGATCCCGACCAGCTTCATCCCCGCCGTCGAGAAGGGCGTGCGCGAGGCGATGGACCACGGCGTGCTCGCCGGCTACCCGGTCAAGGACGTGCGCGTGACGCTCTTCGACGGCTCCTTCCACACCGTCGACTCCTCCGAGCTGGCCTTCAAGCTGGCCGGCTCGCTGGCGATGAAGCAGGCGCTCGAGCAGGCCAGCCCGGTGCTGCTCGAGCCGATCATGGCGGTCACGCTGTCGGTACCCGAGGACACCGTCGGCGACGTGATCGGCGACCTCAACTCTCGCCGCGGGCGCCCGCAGGGAATGGAGCCCAACGGCGCGATGAGCGAGATCAAGGCGGAGCTGCCGATGGCCGAGCTGCTCGGCTACGCCCCGGACCTGCGCTCGATCACC
>JAATFK010000245.1 GCA_015655225.1 Solirubrobacterales bacterium
GCCGCGCGCGCGTCGTCGCCGGCGGCCTCGTCGACGAGCGCCAACTCGACCTCGCGCACCGCGCGCGCGAGGTCGCGCAGCGCGTGCGCCAGCTGCGGCGGGACGGCGTCGTGCAGCTCCAGCGCGCGTACCGCCCCGCGCGCGAGCACGCGCACGTTGCGGATCGCGAGGTCGAGCTGCACGTCGGCGTCGGCGTAGACGGCGAGCTGCTCGCGCAGGCGCCAGCGCGGCGGCGCCATCCGCACGAGCTCGCTGCCGCCGATCACCGCCTCGTGGAACGTGCGGCGCAGTGGCTCGACTCTGCGCCCCCGCACGAGCGCCCGCACGGCGGTCGGGAGGTCGCGCTCGTCGAGCGCGGTGGCGACGTCGTCGAGCACCGCCGCGAGCTCGTCCAGCAGCGGGCGCAGCGTGCGCCGCGCGAGCCCCAGCGGGTCGACCGGCAGGAGCGTCGAGACGGCGAAGCCGACCACGCCGCCGACCAGCGCGTCGATCGGCCGGGCGACGTAGATGCCGTGCGTCGGCGGCTGGAGCGTCGTCACGAGGATCCCCGAGACGGCCGCCTGCGTGACGAACAGCGGGCCGCCGCCGACGAGCACCGACGCGAGCATCGCGAGCCCGACGACGAGCATCAGCTGGAGCGTGCCGACGCCGATCGCCTCGATCAGCAGGTCGCCGACGACGATCCCGAACGCGACCCCGAGCACCAGCTCGATCGTCCGCCGCGCGCGCGCCGAGTAGGTCAGCCCGAGGGTGACGATCGAGGCGACCGGCGCGAAGAACGGCTGCGGATGCCCGATCACGTCGTGCGCGACGAGCCACGCGCCGCCGGAGGCGACCATCGCCTGCACGATCGGGAGTGCCGTCGTGCGGAGGTCCCGCAGCCGCTCCCGCGCGGTCCCGCGCGAGCGGCGCGCGGCCTGCTCCAGCAGCTCCTCGCCGCGCCGCACGACGTCGGCGCGCGTGGAGGAAGGAGGTGGGGAGGGGGACGGAGGGACGGCCACGGGCGAAGCATGCCAAGCAAGCGGCCGACAATGCGAGTGCCGTTCGACTGCCGCAAGGGTCAATGCCCCCGGCAGGAGTCGAACCTGCATCCCGCGCTTAGGAGGCGCGTGCTCTATCCATTGAGCTACGAGGGCGAGCGAAGAAACAGCGTAATGCTTCTCTGAACGTGCGTGAGCCTGTGCAGTTCCGCTCCTGTCCACAGGAATCGCTCGTGAACGGGCGAAATGAGGGCGGATGAGCATCGGCGCCTCAGAGCTGCTCCACGAGCCCGGCAGCCTCGGCGCACCGACCGGCTCGGCGGCCCCCGGCCGCTCCTCCGCGCGTCTCCTCTGGAGCCGTCTGCGGAGCGACCCCATCACGCTTGTCGCGCTCGCCGTGGTGGTGCTCGTCGTGCTCGTCGCGATCTTCGCGCCGCTCGTCGTCAAGCTGTTCGGCGCGCCCGGCCCGAACGCCGTCAGCGACAACGCGATGGACGTCTTCGGCTCGCCCAAGGGCCCCAGCTCCTCCGCCCTCTTCGGCTACGACACGCTCGGGCGCGACGTCTTCTCGCGCACCGTCTACGGCGCGCGCGTCTCCCTGCTGGTCGGCGTCGGCGGGACCGCGATCGCGGTCGTCCTCGGCGTCCTCGTCGGCCTCGTCGCGGGCTACTACCGCGGCTGGGTCGACACGCTGCTGTCGCGTTTCGTCGACGTGCTGCTGTCGTTCCCGATCCTGCTCCTGGCGCTTGGGGTCGCCTCCGCCTGCTCGCTCGGGAAGGGCTGCGCCGGCGGCGCGATCAAGCCCGGCCTCGGCACCGTCCTGCTCGTCGTCGCGATCGTCAACTGGACCGTGATCGCCCGGATCGTCCGGGGCCAGGTGCTGTCGCTGCGCGAGCGCGAGTTCGTCGCCGCGGCACGCGTCAGCGGCGCCTCCGACCTCGCGATCCTCTTCCGCGAGATCCTGCCGAACCTGACCGCGCCGGTGCTCGTCTACGCGACGCTGCTGATCCCGCAGAACATCCTGCTCGAGTCGGCGCTCTCGTTCCTCGGCGTCGGCATCACGCCGCCGACGCCGAGCTGGGGCGCGATGATCGCCGACGCGTCAGACAACTTCGACACCGCTTGGTGGTACATGGTGGCACCCGGCGCGGCGCTGTTGCTTACCGTGTTGTCATTCAACCTTCTCGGTGACGGCTTGCAGGACGCGCTCAACCCAAGGCGAAGTCGATGACTCCGCTCCCTGTGAAAGTGAAAGGAACGCCCATGCCGTCGACCCGGAGCCACGCATTCCGGCTGATCCCAGCAGCCGCGTGCGTGGCGGTCGCCCTCGTCCTGACCGCCTGTGGCGGCGGCTCCGGCGGCGGCGGGACGACGAGCACCGGCGGTCAGGGTCAGCAGGGCACGCAGGCGCAAAGAACGCAGCAGCCGCAGCAGGCCGTCAACGCCAACGACGGGGCCGGCGGCAGAAGAGGCGGGACGCTGCAGGTCGTCTCCAACCAGGACATCGTCAGCCTCGATCCCGGGATCGCCTACAGCGGCGTCGACCTCGAGTTCCTCAGCGTCTCGCAGCGCACGCTCTACGCGTACAAGCCGAACGACCCCAGCTCGGCGACCCCGGACCTTGCGACCGGGCCGCCGGTGATCGGTGACGGCGGCAGAACGCTGACGGTGACGATCAGATCCGGGGTGCATTACAGCCCACCGGTGAACCGCGAGGTGAGAGCGGGTGACATCAAGTACGCGATCGAGCGCGGATTCAACCCGCACGTCGCGAACGTCTACGCCGGCCCCTACTACGGCGACCTCGTCGGCGCCGACAGAGCGAAGGGCGGCCCGATCGCCGGCATCACCACGCCCGACGACCACACGATCAGATTCCGCTTCACGAGACCGGTCGCGTCGCTCGTCGCGCAGGCGATGATCCTGCCGCTCGACGCGCCCGTCCCGCCCGAGTATGCGAAGAGATTCGACGCCAAGTCGCCCTCGACCTACGGCGCCCACGCGGTCTCGACCGGCCCCTACATGGTCCCGGCCGGGTCGAACGGCTCGGTGCTCGGCGCCGGCTACCAGTCGGGCAAGGAGCTGAGACTGGTGCGCAACCCGAACTGGACCGCCTCGACCGACTTCCGGCCCGCCTACCTCGACGAGATCGACTGGCGGATCGGCGCGAACCCGACGGTCGGCGCGCGCCAGGTCCTGCAGGGCAGCCACATGTACTTCGCCGACGCGCCAAGCGGGCCGACCGTCAAGCTCGCCTACCAGAAGTATCGCCGCCAGATCTTCTTCAGCCCCGGGGCCGGCTCGCGCTACGTCGCGCTCAACACGGCGAAGGCGCCGTTCAGCAACGCCAACCTCCGCAGAGCGGTCTCGTCCGTGCTCGACCGCGACCAGATGCGCCAGGTGCGCGGCGGTCCGTTCGTCGGCGCGATCGCGAAC
>JAATFK010000582.1 GCA_015655225.1 Solirubrobacterales bacterium
CCGCTCGGCGATCCGCGCAAGGCGGCGCGGGCGATCCTCCAGGTCGCGACGCTCGACGACCCGCCGCTGCGGCTGCTGCTCGGCAGCGACGCCTACGCGCTCGTGCGCGCCGCCGACGAGGCGAGAATCGCCAGCGACGAGCAGTGGAGAGCGCTGACCCTCTCGACCGACCACGACGACGCCGAGGAGCAGCTGGAGGAGATCCGTCACTCGATCGGACAGGCGGCGCCGACGACCGACCGCTGAGCCTGCCTGACGGCCGGTGCGCGATCATGGCGGCGTGAGCGAGACGCCCCCCGATCCGCCGCCGGCCGTCCCGGCGCCCGCGGCCCCGGCGAGGCCCGCACCCGCGCCGCGCCCACCCCGCGCTCCCGTCACCGTGGAGTCCCCGGCGCTGCCCGAGACCGCCGCCCACTACGCCGCCGCCGTCTACGGCTCGATCCTCGTGACCGCGCTGATCGCGGCGCTCGACCACCAGCACGCGACCGCCGCCGCCCTCGTCGGCGGCGTCGCCACGACGATCGGCGTCTTCTGGATCGCCCACGTCTGGTCGGGCCTGATCGGCGAGCGGCTCGTCGCGGCGCGCCACTTCGACTGGCGCGGCGTCCGCAGAGTCGTCGGCGAGGAGTGGCCGATGATCGAGTCGGCGGTCCCGCCGCTCGCCGCGCTCGCGCTCGCCTGGGCCGGCCTCTACAGCGACCACGTGGGCACCTGGATCGCCCTCGGGATCGGGATCGCCCACCTCTTCGGCTGGGGCTTCCTGATCGGCCGTCGCACCTTCGGCGGCGTGCTCCCGAGCATCGGGTCGGGCGTCGTCGACGCCGCGCTCGGCGTCGGGATCATCGTGCTCGAGACCCTGATCCATTGAGCGCCGCGTCCCGCAGCCTGCGTCCGCTCCCGCTGCTCGGGCTGGCGCTGACCTGCGCGGCGGGCGTCGCGGTGACCTACGCGGTGCTCGTCCGCACCCGCCACGGCCAGCGGATCGACCAGGGCGCCTACGACGGCCGCGTGCTCGCGAGCGGCCACGCCCACGCCGCCGCCGACCAGCTGCTGACGACGATCAGCGTCGGGACGCTCGCGCTCGCGACCGGCGCGCTCGTGCTCCAGGCGCTCGCGCGCCGGCGGATCCCGCTCGCCGCCGTCGCCGGCTCGGTGATCGGCGGCGCGCTCGTCACGACCGAGGTGCTGAAGCACACGCTCTCGCGTCCCGGCCTGCTCCCCCACACCGGCCACGAGTTCCAGAACACGTTCCCGAGCGGCCATTCGACGATCGCGTTCGGCGTCGGCGTCGCCGCGACGATGGTCGCGCCGCCCCGGCTGCGCATGCTCGTCGCGACGCTCGCGGTCGCCTACGGCGCGGCGGTCGGGATCGCGGTCGTCGCGGCCGGCTGGCACCGCCCGAGCGACGTGGGCGGCGCGTTCCTGGTCGTGACCGGCACCGCCGCGGTCGTCGCGCTCGTCAGCGAGGCGGTCGACCGCCGCACGTTCTCGAACCGGCCGCGCGCCTGGCCGCGCGCGGCCTTCACCGGCGGTGCCGCGTTCCTCGGCGTCGGGCTGCTGGCGACCGGCTTCGTCGCGGCCGTCGCGATCGCCGCCGCGAGCCGCGCGGGGCGGATCCACTGGACGCTCGTCGACGGCGCGTTCGTCGGTGCCTGCGCGGCGATCGCGGGGCTCGCGGCGCTGCTGATGGCGCTCCTGCTGTGGGCGCTGCGCAGCGCCCTGCCGAGCGCGGCCGCGCCAGAATCGCCCACTTTGGTCAGACATTCTTGAGCAACTGGCGAATCGCGGCGCGCGCTGTCGTAGCCTGCCGCTGTGCGGCATCTTTCCGTTCTTTGGTCCGAGCGTGACTTCCGCTGGCTCTTCCTCAGCCAGGCGATCTCGACGACCGGCGATCGCCTCGTCCTCGTCGCGCTCGCGCTGCTGGTGACGCAGCGCACCGGGTCGACCACCGACCTCGGGCTCGTGATCGGCGCGCAGACCGCCGCGCTCGTCCTGTTCCTCCTGATCGGCGGCGCCTGGGCCGACCGCCTCCCGCGCCACCGGATCATGGTCTCGACCGACCTGCTGCGCTGCCTGCTGCACGGCGGCCTCGCGGTCCTGATCTTCACCGACGTGCTCCAGCTCTGGGAGCTGATCGCGATCGAGGTCGTGTTCGGCGCGGCCGAGGCGTTCTTCCGCCCCGCGTGCAGCGGCCTGATCCCGCAGACGGTGCCGGAGGAGCTGATCCAGGAGGCGAACGCGCTCAACTCCGCGACGCAGACGATCGCCGAGTTCGTCGGCCCCGCGATCGCGACGACGCTCGTGCTGACGGTCGGGACCGGCTCGGCGTTCGCGGTCGATGCCGGCACGTTCCTCGTCAGCGCGGCGCTGCTGGCACTCGTGCGCCCGCGTGCCCGCGGCGCGGCGCCGGCGCGCGCCGCGTCGCTGCTGCGGGAGATCGCCGACGGCTACCGCGAGGTCCGCTCGCGTCCGTGGGTGTGGGTCACGATCGTCGTCTTCTCCTTCAAGCTGCTCGTCGGCTACGGCCCCTACCTCGTGCTCGGGCCGGCGATCGCGGGGCACCGCTACGGCAACGCCGACCTCTACGGCTGGGTGGTCGTCGCGTTCGGCCTCGGGACCTTCGCGGGCGCGCTCACGTCGATGCGCTGGCGCCCGCTGCGACCGCTGCGCGCGGCCATGCTGGTGACGCTCCCGTTCTCGGCGCTGCTGATCGCCTACGCGTTCGGGGCGCCGCTCGCGCTCGTGCTCGTCCTCTCCGCCGCCGGCGGGGTCGGCAGCACCCTGTTCGGCGTCTGGTGGGAGACGGCGCTCGCGCAGCGGATCCCGCCGGAGGCGCTCTCGCGCGTGAGCGCCTACGACTGGATGGGATCGCTCGCCCTGCTGCCGATCGGCTTCGTGCTCGTCGGCCTGCTGGCCGGCCACGTCGGCGCGACCGCCGTGATGGCCGGCGGCGGGATCATCTCGGCGCTGCTCGTGCTGCCCGGCCTGCTGCCGCGCGAGACGCGCGAGCTGCGGCGGCTGGAGACGCCGGCGGCGTCGGAGGAGCCGCTCCAGGCGACCGCGCTGATGGAGGCCGAGCCGGTCCCCTGAGCGGGACGCACTGTCCCATCGTCCAGCCTCTCCACCTGCGATCCTGGACCCACGGATGAGCATGGAAGGACGGCAGATCGTGCACAGTAGAGGCGTGCAGACGAACATGGACGTGATCGACGTGCTCGACGTCGCGCCGCGCCGCGAGGCGGGTCGGCGACCGCTGATCGCGATCACCACCTCGGAGATGCGCGACCCGCCGGACCACCGTTCGAAGGCGGAGGCGGACCCGCCCCGCCGCGAGCTGGCGCTCGGGCTGCGCTACATGGAGGCGCTGGAGAGCACCGGCGGCGTCCCGCTCGTCGTCCCGCCGATGGGCCTCGACGCGGCCGAGGCGCTGCTCGACGGCGTCGACGGGCTCTGCCTCTCCGGCGGCCCCGACCTGCACCCGACCGCCTACGGCCAGCTGGCCCACGCCGAGCTGGGCCCGACCGAGCGCGAGATGGACGCGTTCGAGATGGCGCTCGTGCGGGCCGCCGACCGGCGCGGGATGCCGATCCTGGCGATCTGCCGCGGCCTGCAGATCGTCAACGTCGCGCGCGGCGGGACGCTCCACCAGCACCTCCCCGACGTGACCGACGGCGAGGTCGACCACCGCCAGAGAGAGCGTGCCGAGAACCCGACGCATGCGCTCGAGGTCGCGCCCGACGCGCAGCTCGCCTCGATCCTCGGCTGGCGCAGCGGCGAGGTCAACTCCTTCCACCACCAGGCGGTCGACCAGCTCGGCATGGGCCTGGTCGCGACCGCGTGGGCGCCCGACGGCACCGTCGAGGCGCTCGAGGCGCCCGACAGGCCGTTCCTCGTCGGCGTGCAGTGGCACGCCGAGTGCCTCGTCGGCTGGCCCGAGCACGTCGTCCTGTTCGAGGCGTTCATCGCCGCCTGCCGTAGCCGCGACGCCGTTCCTGCCTGATGTGCGGCTTCGCGGGCGAGCTCGCCCGCGAGGGCGCGGCGGACGTCGTGGTGGTCGAGCGGATGGCCGCGACGATGGCGCGGCGCGGCCCTGACGGCCACGGCTCCTGGTCCTCCGGCAAGATCGCGCTCGCCCACCGGCGCCTCAGAATCATCGACCTGAGCGAGTGCTCGGCACAGCCGCTGGTCGACTCGGCGCTCGGGCTGATCGTCGTCTTCAACGGCTGCATCTACAACTACAAGGAGCTGCGCGACGAGCTGGAGGGCTACGGCTACTCCTTCTTCTCGACCGGCGACTCCGAGGTGATCACGAAGGCCTACCACCGTTGGGGAGCCGACTGCGTCGAGCACTTCATGGGGATGTTCGCGTTCGCGATCGCCGAGCGCGACACCGGCCGCCTCGTGCTGGCGCGCGACCGGCTGGGGATCAAGCCGCTCTACCTCGCCGAGGTCGGCGACCGGCTGCGCTTCGCCTCGACGCTGCCCGCGCTCGTCGCCGGCGGCGGCGTCGACACGAGCCTCGACCCGGTCGCGCTCAACCACTACTTCAGCTGGCACGCCGTCGTGCCGGCGCCGTACACCGTCCTGAAGGGCGTGCGCAAGCTGCCGCCGGCGACGCTGCTGATCGTCGAGCCGGACGGGACCCGCAGCCAGCGCACCTACTGGGACCCGCCGTTCGCGCGACGCGAGGAGCAGGCGGCGATGGGCGAGGCGGAGTGGAGCGAGGCGCTGCTGGAGGCGCTGCGCACCGCGGTCCGGCGGCGGATGGTCGCCGACGTGCCGGTCGGCGTCCTGCTCTCCGGCGGCCTCGACTCCAGCATCATCGTCGCGCTGCTGGTGGAGCAGGGGCAGCGGGACCTGGCGACCTTCTCGATCGGCTTCGACACGACCGACCACCACGAGGGCGACGAGTTCGAGTTCTCCGACCTGATCGCCCAGGAGTTCGCGACCGACCACCACAAGTGGCGCGTCTCGGCCGACCGGATCGTCGACGCCCTGCCGGGCGCGCTGCGGGCGATGAGCGAGCCGATGACCTCGCACGACGCGGTCGCCTTCTACCTCCTCTCGGAGGAGGTCTCGCGCTCGATCAAGGTCGTGCAGTCGGGCCAGGGCGCCGACGAGGTGCTCGCCGGCTACTCCTGGTACCCGCCGCTGGCGGCGGCGACCGGCCTCGGCGACGACGTCTACGCGGACGAGTTCTTCGACCGCGAGCCGAGCGAGCTGGCGGAGCTGCTGACGCCGTCCTTCCGCACCGGCAGCGACGACGCCGCGCGCCGCTTCGCGGCCGCCCACTTCGCCCGCCCGCACGCCGACACGCCGCTCGACCGCGCGCTGCGGATCGACACCGAGATCATGCTCGTGGACGACCCCGTCAAGCGCGTCGACAACATGACGATGGCCTGGGGACTGGAGGCGCGCACGCCGTTCCTCGACCACGAGCTGGTCGAGCTGGCGGCCCTCTGCCCGCCCGAGCTGAAGCTCGCCCACGGCGGCAAGGGGATCCTCAAGACGGCCGCGCGCGGGATCGTCCCCGACGC
>JAATFK010000030.1 GCA_015655225.1 Solirubrobacterales bacterium
GACTCTGTCGCCGAGCAGCGCGGGGACGGCGTTGTAGCCGATGTTGACTCTGTCGACGTTCGCGGGATCACCGCCGGCGCCCTTCACGATCGAGTCGAGGACGGCGTCGTCGCTCGGCGCGCCGGTCACGCCGACCTTCTGGCCCTCCAGCTCTCTCGGGTTGCTGATCCGGGGCTCGGCGATCACGGCGGCGAGCGGCTGCTGGACGATCGCCATCACGCCGACGAGGTCTCCGCCCTGCTCGCGGGCGAGCGCCAGGTCGTGGATGTCGAGGATCGCGAAGTCGGTTCTGCCGGCGAGCAGCAGCTTCGTCGCGTCGGTCGAGTCGGACGGCACCCGCACGTGCAGCTTGACCCCGAGGGCGGTGTCGTAGCCCCGCGCGATCGCCGTGTAGATGCCGCTGTGGACGGCGTTCGGCGTGAAGTCGAGGATGATCGTCGCGTTCGCGTTCGGCGCGTCCTGCGAGCCGTCCGAGCCGCAGCCGGCGAGCAGGAACGTGGCCGCCGCG
Source organism: Solirubrobacterales bacterium (assembly GCA_015655225.1). Taxonomy (GTDB): domain Bacteria; phylum Actinomycetota; class Thermoleophilia; order Solirubrobacterales; family Solirubrobacteraceae; genus Conexibacter. The sequence continues at coordinate 509 of JAATFK010000030.1, forward strand.
AGGAGGGCGAGCAGGAGGGGCAGGCGGCGCACGGTCCGCAGGATAGGCGGGGTCTGGTGGCGGTGCGGCCTGGGCCTCCCGAGGAGCGGCGTTCTCTGTGTCCATACGACACACAGAACGCCTCAGGTCCGTCGGCCGCGCTAGCGTTCCGCCCATGAGCGACCTGCGAGCGGCGATCATCGGCTACGGCCTCGCGGGGGCGGCCTTCCATGGACCGCTGCTGGCGGCGGCCGACGGCGTCACCGTCACGACCGTGGTCACGAGCGACCCGGAGCGCCAGGCGGCGGCGCGCCGCGAGCACCCCGGCGTCCGGCTGCTCGACCACGCCGACGACCTCTGGGCGCACGCCGACGATCTCGATCTGGTCGTCGTCGCGGCGCCGAACCGGGCGCACGCGCCGCTCGCGCGGCGGGCGATCGAGCTGGGGCTCGCGGTGGTGGTCGACAAGCCGCTCGCCGTCACCGCCGCCGAGGCGCGCGAGCTGGTCGCGTTCGCCCGGGAGCGCGACGTCCTGCTGACCGTCTTCCACAACCGCCGCTGGGACTCCGACCAGGTGACGCTCCGTCGCGTGCTCGCCGAGGGAAGTCTCGGCGAGGTGCTGCGGGTCGAGTCACGGATGGAGCGCTGGCATCGGGAGCTGCGCGCCGGCGCCTGGCGCGAGTCGGCCGCCCCGGAGGACGGCGGCGGCGTCCTGCTCGACCTCGGCAGCCACCTGGTCGACCAGGCGCTCACGCTCTTCGGCCCGGTCCGCGAGCTGGTCGCCGAGGTCGCGACCCGCCGCGCCGGCTCCGCGACCGACGACGACGTCTTCCTCGCCGTCCACCACACGAGCGGCGTCACCAGCCACATCTGGGTCTCGCTCGTCTGCCCGGCGCCCGGGCCTCGGCTGCGGGTCCTCGGCCGCGACGCCGCCTTCGTGCTGCCGGTCGGCGACACGCAGGAGGACGCGCTGCGCGCCGGCCGGCGGCCGGGCGACGGCCTCGGGCCGTGGGGCGAGGAGCCGCAGGCGCACTGGGGCGAGCTGGTCGCGGCGGAGCAGCGCGTCCCCGTCGCGGCCGACCCGGGCGCCTGGATCGCGTTCTACCCGGCCGTCGTCGCCGCGCTGCGCGACGGCACGCCGCCGCCGGTCGACCCGGCCGACGCGGTCGCGACGCTGGAGCTGCTGGAGGCCGCGCGCACGAGCGCCGCCGAACGCCGCGTCGTCCGCCTCGACGGCTGATCGCCGCGCTGAGGCGCCGCGCCGCACGCGCTGCTCCCCTCGCTGCCCGCTGGCGCCGCCTCACGCCCGGCGGCCCCGCCACGCGCGCCGCCGCACCACCCCCGCCCATCCGGGGGGTATTCCGGTCTGACGGGTGTCGGGCGCCGCACGCGGGGAGCAAGCTCGCTTGGAATGGCCTGCGAGACCGCGCACTTCCGCCCCGACGAGCCCGGCCTGCTCGTCGCCGCGTCGCTCGCCTGCCCGCTCTGCCTCTCCTCCGACGTGCGGTGGTCGCTTGACGAGGGCGGCTACGATCGACGGGCACGGTGCGTCTGCACCGCCTGCGGACACGAGCGTGACGTCTTCCTCACGCCCGAGCAGGCGCTCCGTCTGTCGCTGCACCGCACATGCCCCCTCGACCTGACGCCCCACTCGCCCGACCTGCTGACCGCGCTCTGAGCGTGGCCACGCCGGCGCCGCGCGAACCCAGCCTGTTCGCGGGCGTCGAGCCGCTCGAGGTCTTCGTCGACCTCCTCTCCGAGATCGAGAGCGGCGCGACGACGGCCGAGTTCTACCACCGCATCTGCGAGGCGATCTGCCGCCTCACGACGATGCGCCGCGCCGCCATCTTCCTCTACGACGCCGGCCGCATGCGCGTCCGCGCGGTCGGGACGCACGGGATCTCGTTCGCGCGCCTGGCGAAGCTGCGCCCGACGCTGGAGGACGCGCCGATCGCCCAGCGCGCGCTCGCGGAGGACCGCGTGATCCTGGTCGAGGCCGACATGATCGAGCGCGAGCTGCCGCAGGACTACGCGAAGCTGCTCGGGATCACGTCGCTCGTCTGCACGCCGTTGGCGGCCGCCGGCCACCAGTACGGCGTGATCGTCGCCGACCGCGGCGAGGGCGAGTTCGAGCTGGGCGACGGCGAGCGCCACCTGATGTGGACGCTCGGCAAGACCGCCGCGCTCGCCGCGACCGCGCGGATGGCGACCCGCCAGCAGGAGCGCACCCGCCGCTTGAGCGAGCGGATCGACCTCGCCCGCGAGATCCACGAGCGCGTGATGCAGAGGCTCTTCGGCGTCTCGCTCGTGCTGAGCGCCCAGCAGCCGCTGACCGACGAGCAGCGCGAGCGCTGCCGCGAGGAGATGACCGGCGCGCTCGCCGACCTGCGCAGCGCGCTCGAGCGCCCGCTCGCCCCGGTCGCCTACGAGACCGGGACGACGCTGCGCGCCGAGATCGCCCGCCTCACGCGCGAGACCGGCCTGCCGATCGTGCTCTCCTGGGCGCCGGACGTCGAGGTGCCGCGCAAGCTGGAGGGGCTGACGCAGTCGATCCTCGCGGAGGCGGTCCGCAACGTCCGCAAGCACGCCAACCCCAACAGGGTCGACGTCTGCGTCAAGCGCGACGAGGACACCTTCGAGCTGATCGTCCGCAACGACGGCGTCACCGTCGCGCCCGGCAGCGGCAGCGGGATGGGCCTGCGGCTCGGCGCCTTCGAGGCGCTCCAGCATGGCGGCTTCGTCGAGTTCGGCGCCGACAAGACGGTCGAGCCGCACGGCTGGCGGGTCCGCCTCGTCGTGCCGCTGGAGGAGGTCGAGAGCGCATGAGCAGCATCGCGAAGGCCGACTCCGAGCGGCGCCTGCGCGTGCTCGTGGTCGACGACCACGACGTCGTGCACTGGGGCTTCCGCCTGCTGCTCGGCGAGCAGTCGTGGGTCGAGCGCTGCGTCGCCGCCAGAAACGCGACCGAGGCGATGGAGATGGTCCGCAGATACCGGCCGCACGTCGCGCTCGTCGACCTCTTCGTCGGCGACGAGTCGGGCGCCGACATCACCGAGTCGATCCGCTCCAGCTCGCCCGAGACGCGCGTCCTGCTGATCTCCGGCGCGGGACGGATCTCCCCGCACGCGGCGAGAGCGGCCGGCGCCTCCGGCTTCGTCTCGAAGGACTGGGGCGCGCACGACGTGGCGATGGCGGTCCGCATGGTCGGGCTCGGCATGACGATGTTCCCGCCGCAGGCCGACCAGCCCTCGACGCTCCTCTCCGAGCGCGAGCGCGAGGTGCTGACGCTGATCGCGACCGGCTCCACGAACAGGGAGATCGCCGAGCAGCTCTACCTCTCGCCGCACACGGTGAAGGAGCACACGAGCGCGCTCTACCGCAAGCTGAAGGCGCGCAACCGCGCCGAGGCGGTCCAGCGCGCGCAGCGGATCGGCCTGCTGGGATAACCGCGATGGCGGACGTGGGCGTGGACGAGGACGAGCGGCTGGCGATCAGACAGCCGTCCGACCACGCCGCCGGCGTCCCCGCCGTGCTCTCCGCGCTGCGCCACGCGGAGCACGAGATGGGCGCGGTGCGCTCGCTGCGGACGCTCACCCGCGTCAACCAGCACGACGGCTTCGACTGCCCCGGCTGCGCCTGGCCCGACCCCGCCAATCCGCACCACGCGGAGTTCTGCGAGAACGGCGCGAAGGCGGTCGCCGAGGAGGCGACGCGCGCCCGCGCCGACGCCGCCTTCTTCGCCGAGCACTCCGTGCGGGAGCTGGCCGGCTGGACCGACTTCCAGCTCGGCAAGAGCGGCCGGCTGACCGAGCCGCTGCTGCTCGACGCGGAGGCCACGCACTACCGGCCGGTCTCGTGGGAGGAGGCGTTCGGGATCGTCGCGGAGGAGCTGGGCGGGCTCGCGACGCCCGACGAGGCGGTCTTCTACACCTCCGGGCGCACGAGCAACGAGGCGGCGTTCGCCTACCAGCTGTTCGTCCGCGCGCTCGGCACGAACAACCTGCCCGACTGCTCGAACATGTGCCACGAGTCGAGCGGCGTCGCGCTGACGGAGACGATCGGGGTGGGGAAGGGGTCCGTCACCCTCGTCGACGTCGAGACCGCCGACCTGATCTTCGTCGTCGGCCAGAACCCCGGCACGAACCACCCGCGGATGCTGAGCGCGCTGGAGCAGGCGAA
>JAATFK010000120.1 GCA_015655225.1 Solirubrobacterales bacterium
CGCGCTCGGCTTCCATCTGCGCCACGCCCTGTGGAGCGCGACCCAGACGATGGGCGCCGACCGGCCCGACCGCAACCTGGCGATCCGCCGGAGTGCGACCGCGCTGTCGGTGATCGTCACGGTCGGCTTCGCGATCATCCCGATCTTCTTCTGGACCGGAGTCCTCACAGGAACATGAGACTCGACGCACGCATCCCCGACGGACCGATCGACGAGAAGTGGAGCCGCTGGCTCGACGCCCACCGCCTCGTCGGTCCCCTCAACCGCCCCTCCCACACCGTGATCGTCGTCGGCACCGGGCTGGCCGGCGCGAGCGCGGCCGCGAGCCTCGCGGCGCAGGGCTTCCGCGTGAAGTCCTTCTGCTTCCAGGACACCGCCCGGCGCGCGCACAGCATCGCCGCCCAGGGCGGCATCAACGCCTCGAAGGACTTCGCGAACGAGGGCGACTCGGTCAGACGGCTGTTCGTCGACACGATCAAGGGCGGCGACTTCCGCGCCCGTGAGGCGAACGTCTGGCGGCTCGCGGAGCTGTCGGAGAACATCGTCGACCAGGCGGTCGCCCAGGGCGTCCCGTTCAACCGCGAGTACGGCGGCGCGCTCGCGACCCGCTCGTTCGGCGGCGTGCTCGTCCAGCGGACCTTCTACTCGCGCGGGCAGACCGGCCAGCAGCTGCTGCTCGGCGCCTACAGCGCGCTGCAGCACCAGGTCGCGCAGGGCCGGGCGACCGTCTACAGCCGCCACGAGCTGCTCGACGTCGTGCTGGTCGACGGCGAGGCGCGCGGGATCGTCGCGCGCGACCTCGTGACCGGCGAGCTGGAGCGCCACGCGGCCGACGCGGTCGTGCTCGCGAGCGGTGGCTACTGCAACGTCTACTACCTCTCGACGAACGCGAAGGGCTCGAACGTCACCGCCACCTGGCGGGCGCACAAGCGCGGCGCGCTGTTCGCGAACCCCTGCTTCACGCAGATCCACCCGACCTGCATCCCGCAGAGCGGCGAGTACCAGTCGAAGCTGACGCTGATGAGCGAGTCGCTGCGCAACGACGGCCGCGTCTGGGTCCCGCGCGATCCCGACGAGCAGCGTCCCGCGAACGCGATCCCGGAGGAGGAGCGGCTCTACTTCCTGGAGGAGCGCTACCCCGCCTACGGCAACCTCGTCCCCCGCGACGTCGCCTCGCGCGCGGCGAAGACGGTCTGCGACGAGGGGCTCGGCGTCGGGCCCACCAAGCGCGGCGTCTACCTCGACTTCCGCGACGCGATCCGCGACCGCGGCCGCGCCGCGATCGAGGGTCGCTACGGCAACCTCTTCGAGATGTACCAGCGGATCGCCGACGAGAACCCCTACGAGGTCCCGATGCGGATCTACCCGGCGCCCCACTACGCGATGGGCGGCCTCTGGGTCGACTACGAGCTGCAGACGACGATCCCCGGCCTGTTCGCGATCGGCGAGGCGAACTTCTCCGACCACGGCGCGAACCGGCTCGGCGCCAGCGCGATGATGCAGTGCCTCGCCGACGGCTACTTCATCGTCCCGCACACGGTCACGCACCACCTCACGAAGCGCCGCGAGCACGTCGACGAGACGCACCCCGCCTTCGACGAGGTCGTCCGCGACGTGCAGGCGCGAATCGACCGGCTGATGGCGGTCGGCGGGAACACCGCGCCCCAGGTCTTCCACCGCCGTCTCGGCAACGTGATGCTCGACAGATGCGGGATGGCCCGCACCGAGGCCGGGCTGATCGAGGCGATCGCCGAGATCGCCGAGATCCGCGACGCGTTCTGGACCGACCTGCGGATCGACGGCCGTCCCGACCACCTCAACCAGAGCCTCGAGTACGCCGGCCGCGTCGCCGACTTCCTCGAGCTGGCGGACCTGATGTGCCTCGACGCGCTGCGCCGCGCCGAGTCGGCCGGCTGCCACTTCCGCGAGGAGTACCAGACCGACGACGGCGAGGCGCTGCGCGACGACGAGCACTTCGCGACCGTGACGGCGTGGGAGCACGCCGGCGAGGGCGTCGTCCCGGTCGCTCACGACGAGGCGCTCGAGTTCGACTCGGTCGCGCTCGCGACCCGGAGCTACAAATGAGATTCCGCCTGGAGCTGTGGCGTCAGACCGGCCCCGACGATCCCGGCCGCTACGAGGTCGTCGAGGCCGACGGGATCGATCCCGAGGCCTCCTTCCTGGAGCTGCTCTACCAGGTCAACGAGGGCCGCATCGCGAGCGGCCTCGACGCGGTCGCGTTCGACAGCGACTGCCGCGAGGGGATCTGCGGCTCCTGCTCGCTCGTGATCGACGGGATGCCGCACGGGCCGCGCCAGGTGACCTCCTGCCAGACGTTCATGCGCGACTTCGAGGACGGCCAGACGATCCGCGTCGAGCCGTGGCGCTCGAACGCCTTCCCGGTGATCCGCGACCTCGTGACCGACCGCTCGGCGTTCGACCGGATCATCGAGGCGGGCGGCTACGTCTCCGTCACGACCGGCCCGCAGCCGAACCCGAACTCGATGCCGATCGCGCCCGCGACGCAGGAGGCGGCGATGGACGCCGCGATCTGCATCGGCTGCGGCGCCTGCGTCGCCGCCTGCCCGAACTCCGCCGCGATGCTCTTCACGGGCGCGAAGGTGACGCACCTCAACCTGCTGCCCCAAGGCCAGCCGGAGCGGCGCCAGCGCACGCTCGCGATGGTCGAGCAGATGGACGAGGAGGGCTTCGGCGGCTGCACGAACCACGGCGAGTGCTCGCTCGCCTGCCCGCAGGGGATCTCGCTCGACGTGATCGGGATGCTCAACCGCGAGTACCGCGCGGCGTTGCGCGGCAAGCCGGTCGCCGGCACGTCCGGCATGACCGCGCAGTAGCTGCCACGGGCCGGGGGAGACCGGGGACGGTCGCACGGCACCGTTCGTCTACCCTCAACCGCCCGTGAGCTTCTACGTCACCACCCCGATCTACTACGTCAACGCGCAGCCGCACCTCGGCCACGCGTACACGAGCATCGCCGCCGACGTGATGGCGCGCCACATGCGCCAGCGGGGGGAGGACGTCTTCTTCCTCACCGGCACCGACGAGCACGGCGAGCCGGTCGCGCTCGCGGCCGAGAGACTCGGGGTCACGCCGAGAGAGCTGGCCGACACGAACGCGGCCCGCTTCGAGGCGCTGATGCCGCGGCTGAACGTCTCCAACGACTTCTTCATCCGCACCTCCGACCCGCGCCACGTCGCGCGCGTCCAGGAGGTGATGCAGCGGATCCACGACAACGGCCACACCTACCTCGGCACCTACGAGGGCTGGTACTGCCCGCGCTGCGCCGACTTCAGAACCGAGAACGAGATCGCGGAGGGCAACACCTGCCCGATCCACCACATCCCGCTGCTGCGCGAGCAGGAGGAGAACTGGTTCTTCCGCCTCTCGACGTTCCAGGAGCCGCTCGAGCGGCTGTTCGCGGAGCGGCCGGACTTCGTCGGGCCGCCGGCTCGCTACAACGAGGCGCTCGCGTTCCTCAGATCGGGCCTGCGCGACGTCTCGCTCTCGCGCGGCAAGTTCACCTGGGGCGTGCCGGTCACGTGGGATCCCTCGCACGTCTTCTACGTCTGGTTCGACGCGCTCCTGAACTACTACACGGCGCTCGGCTTCGCCCGTGAGGGCGAGGACCTGACCGACCGCTTCTGGCCGCCGACCTACCACCTGATCGGCAAGGACATCCTCAAGTTCCACGCCGTCTACTGGCCCGCGATCCTGATGGCGGCCGGCCTCGACCTGCCCCAGCGGGAGTACGTCCACGGCTACCTGCTGCTCGACGGCGAGAAGATGTCGAAGTCGCTCGGCAACGTGCTCGACCCGTTCGAGGTGATGGAGCGCTTCGGCACCGACGCGCTGCGCTACTACTGCTTCCGCGAGGTCTCGTTCGGCCAGGACGGCTCGGTCTCGACGACCGGCTTCGAGGCGCGCTACGAGAGCGAGCTGGCGAACGACTACGGCAACCTCGCGAGCCGCACGCTCGCGATGGTCGCGCGCTACCGCGACGGCCACGTCCCCGAGGTCGCGACCGACGCGGCGCTGGCGGCCGACTTCGCGGGGCTCGAGGCGGAGGTCGCGGAGCTGCTCGACCGCGCCGAGCTGAGCCAGGCGCTGGAGGCGATCTGGGTGCGCGTGCGGCGGCTCAACCGCTACGTCGAGGAGCGCGCACCGTGGAGACTCGCGAGAGACCCCGACGGCGCCGAGCGGCTCGACGAGACGCTCGCGTCGCTGTTGGAGGGGCTGCGGGTCGTGACGGTGCTGCTGCACCCGTACATGCCGGCGACTGTCGAGAAACTGCTCGACGCGCTCGGCCAGCCGTCGCTCGCGTACGCCGGCACGAGCTTCGCCGACCACGGCTGGAGCGGGACGGTCGCGCCGATCGAGCCGCTGTTCCCGAAGCGATGATCGACAGCCACACCCATCTCGTCTCGTGCGCGCAGCCGGATGCCGAGCTGGTCGCGGACGCCGAGCGCCAGGGCGTGCGGCGGCTGCTGACGGTCGGCATGGACGGCGACACCTGCCGCGCCTCGCTTCAGTCGGCGGAGGACC
>JAATFK010000229.1 GCA_015655225.1 Solirubrobacterales bacterium
CCGAGTGGCCGCCGCCGACGCGCCAAAGCATGATCGTGTCCGGGCGGGTGCCGCTGGTCGCCGCGCCGGGCTCCTTCGAGCCCTTCGGGCGCGTGTCGAGGCCGAGCAGCAGGATCGTGTTGGTCGACCAGAGCGGGTAGCCTGACGATCTCAGCGCCGCCTTCGCCGCGCTCGGGATCTTCGAGCGCTCGACCTGCGCGCTGATCAGGAAGAGGACGAGCGAGAGCAGCAGCCAGCCGGCGATCGCGGCGAGCAGCCACAGCACCACGCGTCTGACCGTGACCTTCTTGCCGGTCCCGTCGCCGCGGCCGCGGCCGAGCAGGCCGCGGAGGCGACCGCCCCGGCTGCCGCCGCCCGTGCCGCCGGCGCCGCCGCCGCCCGCCAGCTCGTCGAGCCCGGCGTCCTCGCCGCGCAGGCGCTCGCGCAGGCCGCGCGGCTTGGAGCGATAGAGCGTGTAGGGGAGGTCGGCGTCCGCGGGCCGCGGGGCGGGGCGGCGCGGCTCGCGCTCGGCTCCGCCACGGTAGACGCGGTACTCGGGTTGGTCGCCGCCGCCACGCACATCGTCGGGGTCGTCCGGTCCCATGGCGCGGTCTATAGTGGCCGAGATGGCTGAAGAGTGCGTAATCGGCGTCGATCTCGGCGGCACGAAGCTGCTTGCGGGCGTCCTCGGCGAGGACCTCGCGGTGCACTCGCGCACCTACCGCCGCATCCAGGGGCTCGACCAGCGCGCGCTGCTGGAGGCGATCGTCGAGACGGTCGAGGAGGTGCGCGCGAGCGCGCCCGGCCCGGTCGCCGCGGTCGGCTTCGGGATCCCCTGCCTGATCGACCAGCGCCGCGGGATGGCGACGATGGCGGTCAACCTGCCGCTCGTCGACGTCCCGTTCCGCGACGTGATGGCGGAGCGGCTCGGGCTGCCGGTCCAGGTCGACAACGACGGCAACGTCGCCGCGCTCGCCGAGCAGCGCGCGGGCGCCGCGCGCGGCGCGAGCGACGCGATCCTGCTGACGATCGGCACCGGCATCGGCGGCGGCATCGTGATCGACGGCCGCGTCTACGCCGGCTCGTTCGGCGCCGGCGCCGAGCTGGGTCACATGGTGATCGACATGCACGGGCCCAGATGCCAGGGCAACTGCCCGAACTACGGCTGCCTCGAGGTGATGGCCTCCGGCACCGCGCTGACGCGCGAGGGGCTGCGGATCGCCAGCGAGCGGCCCGACTCGGGGCTCGGCCGCGCGCTCGCCGAGGGCCGTCTCGTGACCGGCGCGCTGATCACCGAGCTGGCGCACGACGGCGACCAGGCGGCGATCGACACGCTCGCGCTGATCGGGAGCAACCTCGGCGTCGGGATCGCCAGCCTCCTCAACGTCTTCAACCCCGACGTCGTCGTGGTCGGCGGCGGGGTGATCGCGGCCGGCGAGCTGCTGCTCGCGCCGGCCCGCGCCGAGGCCGCGCGCCGCGGGCTGCCGCCGGACGTCGCGCACGCGCGGATCGTCCCGGCGCACTTCGGCACCGAGGCCGGCATGATCGGCGCCGCCGCGCTCGCGCTCGACGACGTCCGCAGCCGCGGCGCGGCGTAGGCCGCGAGCATGGCCGGCCGCCTGATCGTCTGCCCGACGCCGATCGGCAACCTCGAGGACGTCACGCTGCGGGTGCTGGCGGCGCTGCGCGAGGCCGACCTGATCGCCTGCGAGGACACGCGCCGCACGCGCGTGCTGCTCGACCGCTACGGCGTCGACGCGGCGCTGCTCAGCTACCACGAGCACAACGAGCGCGAGCGCGCCGGCGAGCTGGTCAGAAAGATGCAGGGCGGGGCGAACGTCGCGCTCGTCTCCGACGCTGGCATGCCGCTCGTCTCCGACCCCGGCTTCCTGCTCGTGCAGGCGTGCGTCGCAGCCGGGCTCGCGGTCGAGGTGCTGCCGGGGCCGTCGGCCGCGCTCTCGGCGCTCGTCGCCTCCGCGCTGCCGGCCGAGCGCTGGAGCTTCGGCGGCTTCCTGCCGCGCAAGCGCGGGGAGCTGGAGCGGGCGTTCGGGCGGACCGAGACGCTCGTCGCGTTCGAGTCGCCGAGACGGGTCGGGGCGTCGCTGGCGGTGCTCGCCGCGCTCGACCCCGAGCGGCCCGTCGCCGTCTGCCGCGAGCTGACGAAGCTCCACGAGGAGGTCGTCCGCGGCAGCGCCGCCGAGCTGGCGGCGCGCTACGCCGACGAGCCGCCGCGCGGCGAGGTCGTGCTCGTGATCGGCGCGGCCGACCCGGCCGTGCTCGACGTCGCGCCCGCGCTGGCGGCGCTGCGGCGGCTGGTGGAGGCGGGCGCGAAGCCCCGGCCGGCCGCCTCGGTCGTGGCCGACCTGACGGGCGTTCCCGCCAACGCGCTCTACCGCGCGTTGACGGACGAGAACTAGAACATCGCGTCACCATGGGCGATCGCGGGCGATCACGCGAAGGTTCCGACGCGAACGTTCGCTTGACAGCCTGTGGTAGTCGTAACGCACCGCGGGCGTCGTCGTCGTAGGATCACGACCCATGTCGACTGTGGAGGTTGCTCGACGCCGGTCGCGCCCGCGCGAGCTGTGGGATTCGACGATCGGCAAGAAGATCGTCGCGGCGGTCACCGGCACGGTGCTGGTCGTCTACGTCGTCCTGCACATGGTCGGCAACCTCAACTCGCTCTACGGAGCGGGCGACGGCCACGCCCGCGTCGACCGCTACGCGCACTGGCTGCGGACCTTCGGACAGCCGCTGCTGCCCTACGCGGCGGTCCTCTGGGTGATCCGCGCGCTGCTGCTGGCGGCGCTGGTCCTGCACGTGACGGCCGTCGTCCAGCTGCGCCGCCGCAACCGCGCCGCCCGCCCCGCCGGCCACCCCGCGAAGCGGATCGGCCGCAGCTTCTCCTCGCGCACGATGCTGCTCTCGGGGCTGCTGCTGCTGGCGTTCATCGTCTTCCACATCCTGCAGTTCACGACGCTGTCGATCCACGTCACGCCGGTCCACAGCGGCACCGTCTACGCCAACCTCTCGGCCGCGTTCCAGAAGTGGTACTTCGTGCTGCTCTACGTGCTCGCGGTCGTCGCGCTCGGCTTCCATCTGCGCCACGCCCTGTGGAGCGCGACCCAGACGATGGGCGCCGACCGGCCCGACCGCAACCTGGCGATCCGCCGGAGTGCGACCGCGCTGTCGGTGATTGTCACGGTCGGCTTCGCGATCATCCCGATCTTCTTCTGGACCGGAGTCCTCACAGGAACATGAGACTCGGCGCACGCATCCCCGACGGACCGATCGACGAGAAGTGGAGCCGCTGGCTCGACGCCCACCGCCTCGTCGGTCCCCTCAACCGCCCCTCCCACACCGTGATCGTCGTCGGCACCGGCCTGGCCGGCGCGAGCGCGGCCGCGAGCCTCGCGGCGCAGGGCTTCCGCGTGAAGTCCTTCTGCTTCCAGGACACCGCCCGGCGCGCGCACAGCATCGCCGCCCAGGGCGGCATCAACGC
>JAATFK010000098.1 GCA_015655225.1 Solirubrobacterales bacterium
CCACGGCACCTCGAAGAGGCCGGCGATCGCGAACGGGCCCGGCTCCGGCCCGGTCACCGCCCAGCCGCCGCCGAGCAGGTTCAGCTTGCCGTCCGCGACCTGCGCGAAGTCGGCCAGCATCAGATTCGCGCGGATGCCGAGATCCGGCGTCAATTCGCTCATCCCGTCTTCCCCCTCTGCGGTGCGGCGGGCCAGCTTCCCCACGAGCTGGATCTCCGCCTATCATCGCGCCCCGCCGGCGGTCGCTCGCGCTACACGGTGCCGAGGTCGACGATCTCGTCGACGGTCTTCGCGGTCGCGGTTCTCGGGTTGTGAATGTTCAGCACCCAGAGGTGGCCGTCGATCTTGGCGACGTCGACCGCGTCGGAGAGTCTCTTGGGTGGGAGCGTCTTGACGATCGTGCCGGTCGTGCGCGACGCGTTCAGGGTCAGCTTCTGCACGTGGCCGCTGTTCTCGGCGACGTAGAGGCTGTTGCCGGTCAGCAGCAGGCCGTCGTCGGTCGCGACCGATCTGCCGCCGAGGTCGAGCTGTCTCGCGACGCCGGTGGACGGGTTGAGCTTGTAGAGGATCCCGGTGCCGTACTGGCCGGTCAGCAGCTGGCCGCCGCCGGCCGGGATGATGCCGTCGAGGTCGAGCGGGTTGGGCTTGAAGTCGCCGGTCGGGGCGATCGTGCGGACGCCACCTCTGCCGCTCGTCGAGACGGCGTAGACGACGTGTCTGAGCGTGTCGGTGAGGTAGGCGGTGTGGCCGACGATCCCGACGCCGTTGACGAAGCCGCCGTGCACGTCGTAGGTGCGCAGCGGAGCGCCGTCGTGGGCGGAGTAGAGGTAGATCTTGCCGGTCGTGCCGCCGGCGACAACGATCGTGCCGTCGGCGAAGCGGATGCCGTTGGAGTGGACGCCCTTGCGACCTTGGACGGCGATCGTCTGCTCGCCCGTCTGCGGGTCGACGCGGAGCACTTCGCCGTCGACCTGGGAGCCGACGTAGAGAGCGCCGTCGTGGGCCGTCATCGCCTCCGGGGAGAAGCCGGCGGGCAGCTTCAGGGCCTTCGGGGCGGCGGCCGCGGTGGCGGCGGGAACGGCGGCGAGCGCGAGGCTGGCGGCGGCGGTGAGGATGGTTCTGTTGGTAAGACGCATGTCATGGTCCTCCCCGACAGGAACGATTCGCGAACGCTCGAAGCGAGAAACCGCGTACCGTCTCGGGTGCCCTGGTGCCCTGGTGCGCCCCGACCCCGAGGAGACCCGCGATGACGCCGACCGATCCCGACCAGCCCGTCGAAGACCGCATCGACGACCTGATCGAGCGCGAGCACGCGCTGCGCCACCATGCCGAGGGCCGTGGCCTGACCGACGAGGAGCAGCGCGAGCTGTCCGCGCTCGAGGTCCGGCTCGACCAGCTGTGGGACCTGCTGCGCCAGCGCCGCGCGAGACGCGCCGCCCACCTCGACGCCTCCGACGCGCACGAGCGCGGCGCGGACGTCGTCGAGCACTTCGAGCAATAGAACCGCGCTCGAACGGGTACCTCGACCGCCGCAACCATGTCTGACAGCCTGACGTCGCACCAGCCCGGCTCCTCTGGCGCACCGGGCGCGCCATCCACGCCTCCCGCCCCCGTGCGCGGCGTCGCCGCCGCCGTGCGCGACTGGACGGCCGGGGTCGCCGGAGGCGGGCTTGCCCGACTCCCGGTCACGCTCGCCTTCTGGGACGGCAGCACGCTGCCCGCCGCTCTCGACCTGGCCGGGGAGCCGCTCACGATCCGCGTGCATCGCCGCGCGCTCGGCCAGCTGCTGCACGAGCCCAACCAGCTCGGGCTGGTACGCGCCTTCGTCGGCGGCACGCTCGAGCTGGACGGCTCGATCGAAGCGCTGCTGCGCATGCGCGGCGCGCTCGCCGGCGTGACGCTGAGACCGGCCGAGCTGGCGAGCGCCGCCCTGCTCGCGATCCGGCTCGGCGGGATCGACGCGCTGCGCCCGCCGCGGATCCCCGCGAGCGAGATCCGCCAGCACGGACGGCGCCACTCGCTGCTGCGCGACCGCGTCGCGGTGCGCCACCACTACGACGTCTCGAACGCGTTCTACCGGGACCTGCTGGGGCCGACGCTCGTGTACTCGTGCGCGTACTTCGCCTCGCCCGACGAGTCGCTGGAGGCGGCGCAGGAGCGCAAGCTGGAGCGGATCTGCCGCAAGCTGCGGCTCGCGCCGGGGGAGCGCTTCCTCGACGTCGGCTGCGGCTGGGGCTCGCTCGTGCTGCACGCGGCCGCGCACCACGGGGTGCAGGCGGTCGGGATCACGCTGTCCGAGCAGCAGGCGGCGCTCGCGCGCGAGCGGGTGCGCGAAGCCGGCCTCTCCGACCGGGTCGAGATCCGGGTCGCGGACTACCGCGAGCTGGCCGACGAGCCGTTCGACAAGATCGCGAGCGTCGGGATGTACGAGCACGTCGGGGCGGAGCAGCTCGACGCCTACGCGGCGACGCTCAGCCAGCTGCTGCGACCGGGCGGGCTCGCGCTCAACCACGGGATCTCGCGGCTGGAGTCGACGCCGGCGGGACCGAAGTCGCTGATCCAGCGCTACGTCTTCCCCGACGGCGAGGTGCAGCCGCTCGCCGACGTGATCGCCGCCCTGCAGCGGGCCGGGCTGGAGACGCGCGACGTCGAGTCGATGCGGGAGCACTACGCGCTGACGCTGCGCCGCTGGCTCGACAACCTCGCGGCGGCGCAGGACGCGGTGCGCGCCGAGGTCGGGATCGAGCGCGAGCGCGTCTGGCAGCTCTACATGATGGGCTCGGCGCTCGCGTTCGAGGACGGCGACATCACGATCTACCAGGTGCTCGCCACGAAGGGCGGAGCGCCGCACGACCTGGGGCTGGTGCGGGGGGACCTGGCGGACGCCGCGGCGGGCGAGGCGACGGCCGCTTAGGGCGCGGCGGGCTCCGCGGCCCGCCGCTGCACGAGCGCCTCGATCCCGTCGAGGACGCGGTCGAGGCCGAAGCGGAACTCGTCGTCGGGATCGTCGGCGCGGTCGAACGTGCCGGCGGCGAGCAGCGCCGTGACGGCGGGGAAGCGCTCCGCGTCGGTCAGCCGGCGCAGAAGCGCGGCGTAGGACGACATCGCCTCGTCGGGCGTCCCGCCACCGCCCTGGAAGGCCGCGAAGACCTCGGCCATGACGGTCGCGCTGTTGCGCACGTAGCCGCTCAGCAGCAGCACGACCGACGCCTTCTCCGCCTCCGCGAGGCGCGTGTCGCGCAGGGCGCGCAGGCCGTCCTCCAGCCAGGCGACCTGGTTGGGCGCGAGCGGCGGGCCGCTGATCGGGACGCGCAGCGCCCAGGCGTGGGCGCGCATCGCCGCGAGGCTCCCCCACGCCCAGCGCGTCAGGCCGGCGCGCCACTCCTCCGACGGGTCGGGAGCCGGCGGCGTCCCGTAGGCGGCGTCGACCATCAGGGCGACGAGCTCGTCCTTCGAGGCGACGTAGCGGTAGAGCGACATCGGGGAGGAGCCGAGCTCGGTCGCCACGCGGGCCATCGAGACGGCGTCAAGGCCGTCGGCGAGCGCGACCGCGATCCCGGCCTCGACGATCCGGGCGAGCGTCAGCCCGGGCCGCGGTCCCTTGCGCGCCTGCGGGCGCAGGCCCCACGCGGTCGCGACGCTCGCCGGCACGCCGCTGTCGTCGTCCTGAGTCATCTCGTTCCTCGCCGGGTTGACCCGTCGCCATTCATTGCGTATACCTTACGCAGTTCAGTGTACGTCGTACGCAGAAGTGGTCGCTCGCGTGGCGGCCCGACCGAGAGGAGTACCAGAGATGCGAGACGAGCTCGCGATCGAGGCGACCGGCCTCGTGAAGTCCTACGGCGCCGTGGAGGTGCTCGGCGGCGTCGACCTGGCGGTCCCCCGCGGCACCGTCTTCGGGCTGCTGGGGCCCAACGGGGCCGGCAAGACGACGACCGTCCGGATCCTCGCGACGCTCGCGCGCGCCGACGGGGGCAGCGCGCGCGTCGCCGGCTTCGACGTCGTCGCCGAGCGCGCGCGGGTGCGGGAGGCGATCAGCCTGACGGGCCAGTCGGCGGCGGTCGACGAGCTGCAGACCGGCGAGGAGAACCTCCGCATGGTCGCCCGGCTCTCGGGGCTCTCGGGCGCGCGAGCGCGCGAGCGCGCGCGAGAGCTGCTGAGCCGCTTCGACCTCGCCGAGGCCGGTCGTCGGCGGGTCGCGACCTACTCGGGCGGGATGCGCCGGCGGCTCGACCTCGCCGCCGGGCTCGTCGGCCGCCCGCAGGTGATCTTCCTCGACGAGCCGACGACCGGCCTCGACCCGCGCAGCCGGCGGGCGATGTGGGGCGTAATTGGCTCGCTCGTCGGCGAGGGGGCGACGGTCCTGCTGACGACCCAGTACCTCGAGGA
>JAATFK010000194.1 GCA_015655225.1 Solirubrobacterales bacterium
CGTCTCGCCGCCGCCGCGCGCGGGATCGCGCCGCCGTGCGCGGTCCAGCTGCCCTACAGCGTCGTGCGCCGCGACTGGGTCGAGGCCCCGGCGATGACCGCCGCGCTCGCCGCCGCCGGCGCCGGGCTGATCCCCTCGGCGGTGCTGGAGGGCGGCGCGCTCAGCGGCAAGTACGCGGGCGCGACGGCGGGCCGCCTGGCCGACCAGCTGGGGGACCCGACGGTCGCCGCGGCGGTGGCGGCGGGGGAGCGGCTCGCGGCGCTCGCGGGCGCGCTGGGCACCGCGCCGGCGACGCTCGCGACCGCCTTCGCGCTCGCGGCGCCGTCCACCGCGAGCGTCCTCGTCGGCGCCACCAGCCCGGCCCAGCTGGACGAGAGCCTCGCTGCCGTGCGGCTCCTCGCGCGTCTCACCGGTGACGAGCTGGCACGCGTGCGCTCGGTCGCCTGAAGCGGGCGCGGAAACGCGCCAAACCGCCCGTCAGCAGGGCGTTTCCGGCGGCTCAGGTGACTCTCATATAAGTCTCACTTTAAGTTCACCTTATGCTCACGACCGCGTCACAGTGATGCGACATCCGTCCAGGTTCGAGGGGTCAGGATCACGTTCGCATCGCGCGGTGGGACGGCCGGGCGGTGCCACGGGTCCCCAGAGCACCGTCCAGGAAAGGATCAGGGCATCTTGCGCAGGTTCAAGACCCTCGCAGCCGGAGGACTGATCGCCACGATGGCGGCCGCCGGTCTCGCGGTCGCTCACGCCGACACGTCGTCCACGACGCCGTCGCCGACGACGCCGATCAAGCACGTCGTCGTGATCTTCGACGAGAACGTCTCGTTCGATCACTACTTCGGCACGTACCCGAACGCTTCGAACGCGGATCCGGACGAGCCGACCTTCACCGCGAGACCGAACACGCCGTCCGTCAACGGCCTCTCGAGCGCGCTCCTCACGAGCAACCCGAACACGGCCAACCCGCAGCGTCTGGCCCGCTCGCAGGCGGTCACCTGCGACCAGAACCACGCCTACAGCAACGAGCAGTCGGCGTTCGATCATGGTCTGATGGACATGTTCGTCCAGGACACGGGTGGTGGCACCTGCGCCGACAAGAGCATCGTCATGGACTACTACGACGGCAACACGGTGACCGGCCTGTGGAACCTCGCTCAGAACTTCTCGATGAGCGACAACTCGTACAGCACGCAGTTCGGCCCCTCGACGCCGGGCGCGATCAACCTGATCAGCGGCCAGACCCACGGCGTGACGACCGGCGACGTCTCCGGCGCGGTCCAGGACGGCACGTTCATCGGTGACGCCGATCCGTCGACCGCGCTCGACGACTGCGCCAACGGCTCGACCGAGATGCCGGCTCGCGCACCCATCTCGTCGACCAACACGGCCCTCGCGCCGACCAACATCGGCGACATGCTCTCCGACCATCACGTCACGTGGGGCTGGTTCCAGGGTGGCTTCCGTCCGACCAGCACCGTCAACGGCAGAGCGGTCTGCGGCGCCACGCACGTGAACGTCGCGGGTGCGTCGTCGGCGGACTACTCGCCGCACCACGAGCCCTTCGAGTACTACCCGTCGACGGCCAACATCCACCACACCGCGCCGGCCTCGGCCGCCGCAATCGGCCACGACGATCCCACCGGCACCCCTGTGGACCAGAAGGTCAACCACCAGTACGACCTGACCGACTTCGACACGGCGCTGTCGACCGACAACCTGCCGGCCGTCTCCTTCCTGAAGGCGCCGGAGTTCGAGGACGGCCACGCCGGCTACTCCGACCCGCTCGACGAGCAGCGCTTCATCGCCAGCACGGTCGACGCCGTCGAGGCGTCGCCTGACTGGAGCAGCACCGCGATCGTGATCGCGTACGACGACTCCGACGGCTGGTACGACCACCAGATGTCGACGATCATCAACCCGTCGGACACGGCCGCGGACACGCTCAGCGGCACGAGAGAGTGCGGCACCGTGAAGACGACGACGCCGCCGGCGTACACCGGTCGCTGCGGCTACGGGCCGCGTCAGCCGCTCCTGGTCATCTCGCCGTACGCGAAGACCAACTACGTCGACCACAGCACGACCGACCAGACGTCGATCATGAGATTCGTCGAGGACAACTGGCAGCTCGGCCGCCTGGGCAACCAGTCGATGGACGCGAGAGCCGGTTCGCTCGGCAACATGTTCGACTTCAGCTCGAGCAGACGCGCTCCGGCGGTCTTCCTGAACCCGACCACGGGTCAGGTCGAGGCCGCGCCGGCCGGCAGCGGCACGACCACGACGCCGACCACCACCGACACGACCCCGACGACGACGGACACCACGCCGACGACGACGGCCACCACCCCGCCGCCCCCGCCGCATGGCGGCGGCGGCAGAGGCTCCGGCGGCAACGGCGGCGGCAGAGGCTCGGGCGGCTCCAGAGGCGGCAGCGGCCCGAGAAAGCCGGACATCAAGGTCACCTGCACGACGACCCGTCACGGCAACAAGATCACGGTCACCTGCAAGGTCACCGGCAAGGACGCGAAGAGCGGCTCGACCGCGCTGCGCTTCCGCATCGTCCGCGGCAGCAAGGTGCTGGCGACCAACCGGACGCTCGTCAAGAAGGGCCATGCCGCGTCGGTCCTGAAGACGAACAAGACGCTCCACGGCAAGTACACGCTGCGGATCTCGATTGCCCACACGGGCAGCGCGGTAGCCTCGGCAGCGAGCACGATCCGGCTCCACTAGCGAACCGGCAGACGCACCGACGCACCCCGGGGCCGGCAGCGAGAGCTGCCGGCCCCCGCGCGTTCTGCCACGCCTCCCCGCTCACCTCAAACCTCGCGGGTCACTCACGTGACGCGCCACATCCAGTTAACAGTGAGTCGCGCCGCGCGTGCGACGGTGCGCCCGTTCCCTTTCCCCGTCCGTCCCGGTTTCCGGGCAGGAGAACCATGCGCACACGCCTCCTCACGCCGGTCGCGGCGCTTGCCGCCGTCGGCGTCCTGCTTCCCGCCGCGGCCGCGGTCGCGTCGCCCTCGGGCGTCGTGATCTCGCAGCTGCGAACCCGCAGCGCGACCTCGCAGTACGACGAGTTCGTGCAACTCACGAACACGACCGCCGCACCCGTCGACCTCTCCGGCTACCAGCTCTACGACTGCTACACGTCGGGCGGCAGAGTCCTCGTCGGCACCGACTCCAACCCACTCCCGAGCGGCACGAGACTGCCGGCCGGCGGGACTTTCGTCCTCGGCAAGGACGCGGGCGACTACACCGGCGTCGCCGACGCGACCTACCACTACCTGGTGACCGAGACCGGCGGCTTCCAGCTGCGCGACGGCGCCGGCACGGTGCAGGACGCGGTCGGCGCGCCCGGCAGCGCGTGCGCCGAGGGCACCGGGCTGACCTTCCCGACCACCGGCAGCGACTTCGACTTCACCCGCAGAAGCGCCGCCGGCGTGCTCCAGGACAGCGACGACAACGCCGCTGACTTCGACGGCCCCAGCGGCGACGCGAACCCGCCCGCCTGCGGCGCGGCCTGCGCCCCGCCGCCCTCCCCGACCGCGATCGACGCGATCCAGGGCAGCGGCGCGACCAGCCCGCTGGTCGGCCAGAAGGTCCAGATCACCGGCGTCGTGACCGGCGTCGACAACCAGCAGGGCGTCTCCAACTACGTCGACCTCGACCCCCGTCAGGCCGGCATCTACGTCGAGACGCCGACCTCCAGACAGGACAGCAGCACGGCGACCTCGGAGGGGATCTTCGTCGGAGGCCTCACGCTCCCCGACCGCACCAAGACGCACATCGGCCAGACCGTCACGGTCAGCGGCACGGTGAACGAGCTGTACGGCCTGACGATGCTCGACGCGACCGGGCAGACGCCGGCCTTCAGCGGCACGCCGGGGACGAAGAGCCTGCCGGCGCCGGTCGTGATCGACCCCGAGGCCGCGCATGCGCAGAGCGAGGCGAGCGACGGCACGCGCTCCTACTACGAGACGCTCGAGGGGATGCGCGTGACGCTGCCGGTCGGCACGGCCAACTCCGGCGGGACCGACAAGTTCGGCGAGCTGTACCTCCAGCCGGGCACGACACGCAGACGCGTCTTCTCCGACAACAGCGGCGACGACGGGCCGGCCGACCTGCTCGACGTCAGCCAGGACGGCGGCTCGGCCGACGTCGACCCGACCAACCCGGACGAGACGCCGGCCTCCACCACGCGCGTGAGAGCGGACCTGTTCGACCGCGTCAGCGCCGTCACCGGCCCGGTCGGATTCGACTTCGGCGACTACCAGATCGTTCCGCAGCCGGGCAGCCCGAGACCGGTCGTGACGAAGGGCCAGACGACCTACCCGCCGGCCGCGCCGGCGCCGTCGCCCGGGACGCTGCGCGTCAGCGAGTTCAACATGGAGAACCTGTTCGGCGCCGGCATGGTCGACGACGGCCACACCTACACGCAGGCCGAGGTCGACGCGAAGACGACGCGGCTCGCGAACGCGATCAAGCTGCTGAAGCGCCCGCAGATCCTCTCCGTCGAGGAGGTCGCGAGCAAGGCCGCGCTGCAGGAGGTCGCCGACAAGGTCGGCGGCTACCAGGTGATCTGGCGGGCGTCGAACGACGCGCGCCACGTCGCCGTCGGCTTCCTCGTCAGGCAGGGCGTCACCGTGACGGCGATCAAGCAGCTGGGAGCGAACGCGACGACGACCGCGACCGGCTGCAACGATGACGGCTCCGCCAACCCGCAGCTGTTCGAGCGTCCGCCGCTGGAACTGGACGTGACGGTCGGCGGGCTCTCGTTCGCGGTGATCGGCAACCACTGGGCCTCGCAGGGTCACCCGGAGGCGTGCCGCGACGCGCAGGGCGACTTCCTCGCCGGCAAGGTGGCGGCGATCGAGGGCTCGGGCGGCAACGCGATCGTGCTCGGGGACCTGAACGACTTCCCCGGCGCGCCCGCCCTCGCGACCGACCTGGTGGCCGGGACCTCGCTCCGCGACCTCTGGAGCAAGGCGCCCGCGAGCGACCGCTACTCCTACGCCTACGACGGGCAGCTCGAGACGCTCGACCACATCTTCGTGACCAAGCGCCTCGCGTCGCGCGTGCGGCAGATGGAGTACGTGCACTTCGACAACGACTACTACGAGCGCAACGAGACGACCTCGCCGACGAAGGTCTCCGACCACGACCCGCCGGTCGTGTCGCTCACGCTGCCGCCGAAGCGCTGAGCCGGCCGGTGGGCAGCCGGGGGCCCCGAGTGATCAGGTCCCCGGCTACCACTGTTCGCTTCAGCCCTCAAGTGACGTGATCGGAACGCCGATACTCGGACGGATGTTCGAGAGAGAGGCTCTGATCACGGTGCTGCTCGTCGACGACGACGAGGGCGACTACGTCATCACCCGCGACCTGCTCGCGGGACAGGACCGGGCCCGTTTCCGGATCGACTGGTGCGCGACCTACGACGCCGCGCTCGACGCGATCCGCGAACAGGCTCACGACGTCTACCTGATCGACATCCACCTCGGCCCGCGCAGCGGCCTGGAGCTGGTGCGCGAGGCGTTCGCGTCCCGCCCGAGCGCGCCCGTCCTCGTCCTGACCGGGCAGAGCGACTACTCGATCGACCTGGAGGCGACCGCGCTCGGCGTGACCGACTACCTCGTCAAGCAGGAGCTGGACGCCTACGGCCTCGAGCGCTCGATCCGCTATGCGGTCAGCCATCAGCGCGCGCTCGCCGAGCTCCGCCGCAGCGAGGAGCGCTACGCGCTCGCGGTGCGCGCCGCGAACGACGGGCTGTGGGACTGGGACCTGACGCACGACCGCATCTACTTCTCGCCGCGCTGGCACTCGCTGCTCGGGCAGGCCGAGCGCGCGGGGGAGGAGGCGCCGGCCACCTGGTACGACCTCGTCCACCCCGAGGACCTCGGCACCCTGCGGGCGGCGATCGCGGCGCACCTCGCCGGCGAGACGCAGCTGCTGGAGGTCGAGCACCGCATGTGCCACGCCGACGGGACCTGGCGCTGGACGCTCAGCCGGGGCCTCGCGATCCGCGACGAGGCGGGCGAGGCGACGCGCATGGCGGGCTCGCTGACCGACGTCACCGAGCGCCGGCGCGCCGAGCTGAGGCTCCAGCACGACGCGCTGCACGACTCACTCACGGGACTGCCGAACCGGGCGCTGTTCATGAACCGCGTCGAGCACGCGGTCGCCCGCGGGGCGCGCGCCGACGGGCCCGCCTGCGCCGTCCTGTTCCTCGACGTCGACCGCTTCAAGCTCGTCAACGACGGCCTCGGCCACGCGGTCGGCGACGAGCTGCTGGTGACGCTCGCCGCGCGCGTCGCGACCGTGCTGCGGCCGGGCGACACGGTCGCGCGGCTGGGCGGCGACGAGTTCGCGATCCTGCTCGACGGCGTCGAGCGGCCCGAGGTCGCGGTGGTCGTCGCCCACCGCGTGCAGGCCTCGCTGCGCCACGAGCTGGAGCTCGACGGCCGCGCGCTCTTCATGACCGCGAGCATCGGCGTCTGCGTCGCGAGCACGCACACCGCGGCGGCCGAGCTGCTGCGCAACGCCGACATCGCGATGTACGACGCGAAGCGCGCCGGCGGCGGCCTGTGCGCGGTCTTCGACGACAGCATGCGGCGCCAGCGGGTCGACCGCCTCGCGCGCGAGCGCGAGTTGCGCCACGCGGTCGACGACGCGCTCCTGCAGGTCCACTACCAGCCGATCGTGGAGCTGGCGAGCGGCCGCATCCACGCGCTCGAGGCGCTCGCCCGCTGGCCCACCGGCTGGACGCCGGTGACGCCCGTCGAGTTCATCCCGATCGCGGAGGAGACGGGAATGATCGGCGCGCTCGGGCTGCACGTGCTGCGCTCCGCGCTCGCGGCGCTCGTTGGCCTGCGCCAGGCGAGCGCGACCTGTGACGACGTGTCGATGAGCGTCAACGTCTCCGCCCGTCACCTGGGCGACCCGCGCCTGCCCGAGCAGGTCCGCGCCGCGCTGGACGAGGCGGGGCTGCCGCCGGGCGCGCTGACGCTGGAGATCACCGAGAGCACGCTCGTGCAGGAGCCGAGCCAGCTCCACGAGCTGGTCTCGGAGGTCTGCGAGGCGGGCGTCGGCCTGCACCTCGACGACTTCGGCACCGGCTACTCGTCGCTCGCGGTGCTGCGTCAGTTCCCGGTCGACGCGCTGAAGATCGATCGCAGCTTCGTCTCCGCGCTCGACGACAGCAGCGACGTGATCGTCCGTTCGACGATCGCGCTCGCGCACAACCTCGGGATGAGCGTCGTCGCCGAGGGGATCGAGACGGTCGAGCAGCTCGACCGCCTGAAGCTGCTCGGCTGCGACTACGGCCAGGGCTATCTGTTCTCGCGGCCGCTCGGCGCGGCAGCCGCCGAGGCGCTGCTGGCCGCGTGGCCGCCGCCGCTCGGTCCCGTCGCGGCCGGCTAGCGCTTCAGCAGGTCGGCGCTCGGGCGCGCGACGACGATGTCGCGGACCGCGCGCGTCCGGTGAACGGCGATCGGACGGACCGGGGTGGCGGCGGGGCGGATGCGCTCACGGTGAGCGGTCACCCGATCGGTCGCCTTGTCGAAGACGACCGAGACGCTGAAGGCGATGACGGCGACCGCGACGAGGAAGGGAGGGATGTAGAGGAGGCCCATGGCTCCCTCATCGGCACGGAGCGGCGATTGGATGAGTCCTGTTTGCGAGCGTGGCCGGATGGCGCCATCGACGGCCGCCGCCGCGCCAACCGCTCGTGTCTCTCATTCGAGATTGAATGGGACATAACGTCGGGTTGATACAGCGTCAGTCACGACCAGTAACATGGCAATTTCCTGGCGTCGCGAAAGGAAACTGCCTTGAGCTCCTCTCCCACTGGAAGTATCCCGGTTGACGGTCTGTCGTTCGACGACCTGCTCAAGCAGGTCGACGCGCGACTCGATCAGTTGCGTCCGTTGGTGCGTGAGTACGAGCAGCTCGAGGTCGCGCGCGCCGCGCTCGCCGTCGGGGTCGGCGCCGCGCCCGCGAGACGCGCGAGCGGGCGGCCGAGAGCGGCCGCCGCGCCGGCGCGCGCCGGTGGCAGACGCGCGCCGCGCGGCGCGAACCGCGAGGCGATCCTCGGCGTCGTCGGCAGACGGCCCGGGCTGACGGTCGCGGAGATCGCGGCGTCGACCGGGATCGCGAAGCCGACGGTTCACTCGACCGTCTACGCGCTCAAGAGCAGAGGCGTGCTGGCGACCGAGGGTGCCGGCATCAGACTCGCCGGCGCGACCACGGCGCCTGCCGCGCCGGCGCCGAGAGCCGCCGCGAGACCGAGAGCGACCCGCGCGAGCGCGAGAGCGAGACCCAGAGCGAGAGCCGCGACCCGCGCCGCCGCGAGACCGAGAGCCGCCGCCAGAGCGAGACCGAGAGCCAGAGCGAGACCGGCCACCGCGAGAGCGAGCGCGCCGGCGCCCGCCGCGCCCGCGAGCAGCACCCCGCCGACGGCCACGCCGGCCGCCGTCCCGCCGGCGCCCACCGAGACGAGCTGAGCGTCGCTCAGGCGACCGAGGTGAGGAGCTTCTGCACCTCGGCGTAGCTCGCCGCGCCGGCGACGCCTCTCTCGCCTCTCGGGCCTCTGAGGATCAGCGTCGGCGTCGCGCTGACGCCCAGCGCGATCGCGCTCTTGCGGTCGCTGTCGACTTGTCTGACAAACGCCGCGTCGTTGCGGTCGGCCTGCCAGGTCGGCAGCGCCAGCCGCGGCACCTGGGACGCGAGTCTGCGCAGGTAGCTCTCGGTCACGTAGCCCGTGCCCTCCGCGCCCTGCTCGTGATAGAAGAGCTCGACGTAGTCCCACATGTGGTTCTGTCTGCCGGCGGCGAGGGCGGCGACCTGCTGGGTCTGGAAGGTCGTGGGGTCCTGCGTCGCGGTCTCGAGTGAGCGGTACTGAATCTTCATTCTGCCGGTGCGCACGTCGTTGGTGATCACCTGCGGCAGCGTGTTGAGCGTGAAGTCCTGGCAGACCGGGCACTCGAGGTCGCCGTAGTACGTCATCGTCACGGGCGCGGTCGCCTTGCCGAGCGTGATGCCGGACTGCGGCACGCCGGTCAGGAGGCTGCTCGCTCTCGCGACGGTCGCTCTCGCGGCGGTGCCGGTCTGGATCCCCTTGTCCTTCGAGCCACCGCCGCCGCTGGTCGCGATCACGATCACGACGACCACGACGATCGCGACCGCGAGGGCGCCGCCGAGCTGGAAGATGCGGGTGCGGCGGACCGCGCTGGCGCGGTCGGCGGCCTCGGCCGCGCGCCGCTGCTCACGCGCGGCGTCGCGCTGCTGCTTGCGGCTCGAGCCGCTCGGGTCGTCGGTTGAAGGCATGCGCGGGAAGCCTGCGTGTCGAAGCTGAAGATCGCATTAAAGCGCTGCGTCGCGCAACCGCCAGGGGCCGCATCGGGGTCGCGCTCGCAATCGACGCATTGCGGACATCCGTGCTCTAGCTGAATCGGGTGAGCCGCACGATTCGCTTCTCCGCCGGGTCGAGCTCCGTGCGCCTCGCCACGGATCGCCTGCATCGCGACCGCAGTGCCGTATGACAACAACTACTCAACGACTCATGGTGGGACAGCAGGACGTCAACGCCGGCATCAAGGGCACATCTCGACAACGCCGACAAGCCGGCGGTGCGCGACATCAACGCGGATTCGAGATCGGCTGGCGTCTTCACCCTGGCGATCTGCTTCTCGAGCTCCGGTTGCCACGCACCTGGCTGGACGAGGAGTCGTTGGTGCGAGTGGGATCGGACCATGCCAGGACGCTGAGATCCGCGCGTTCCTCAGGGCGTTCGTCTCGACCGAGCGGAAGGGCGACTACCATGGCCCTCGATGGAGGCGTACGTCGGATCCGGCCGGGCCGTGGCTGCGGGCTCCGGGGAGCCGCGCCCGTGAGGACGCTACGGCGCGGTGGTCCCCATGCGCGCCCCGGCCTCCGGGGCGCGGTCGAGGTCGCGCCCGGGGTGCGGCCGATCGTCGACGAGGGCGCGCCCCCGCTGCTGCAGGTCTCCGGCCTGACCGTGCGCTTCGGCGCCCTCGACGCGCTCGTCGACGTCGGCTTCGAGGTTCGCGCGGGCGAGCTGGTCGCCCTCACCGGGGAGCCGGGCGCGGGCAAGACCGCGGTCGCGCGCGCGGTCGCCGGCGACGTCGCGCCGGTCGCGGGGCAGATCCTCCTCGGCGGCGAACCGGTCGCCGCCGAGCCGGTCGCGGCGACCCGTCAGGGGATCTCGATCCTCTGGCAGGAGCTGGCACTCCCCGACAACCTCGACGTCGCCGGCGCCGTCCTGCTCGGCAGCGAGTCGTGGTCGCTGATGTTCTCCGAGTCGCGCTTCCACGCCGCCGCCTCGGCGCTCCTCGAGCGCCTGCGGATCCCGATCCACGACACGACCCAGCTGGTCGGCTCGCTCACCGGCGGCCAGCGTCAGCTGGTCGCACTCGCGGCCGCGCTCGCGCGCGAGCCGCGCCTGCTGATCCTCGACGAGCCGACTGCCGTGCTCGGCCGCGCGGAGGCGATCCTGGTCGAGGACCTGATGCTGCGGCTGCGCGAGCAGGGCACGACGATCCTGATGATCAGCCGCGACTCCGAGCAGATGTTCCGGATGGCGGACCGGATCGTCGTGCTGCGCCACGGCCGCACGGTGGGCGAGCTCGATCCCCGCATCACCCACCCGGACGACCTCGCGGCGCTCCAGGCGGGCCAGGAGATCGGCTCCTCCGCGCGCCGCCAGCTGACCCGCCTGCACGGCCTCGCCGACCGGCTGATATCCGCCGACCCGGCCTCCAGCCTCTCGCTGATCCTCTCCGCGCTCGGCTCGGCGCTCAACGTCGAGCGCGTCTGCCTGCACGTCGTCAGCGGCCAGTCGCTCGTCTGCGAGGTCGCCCTCGGGTTCGTCCCCGAGGAGATCGCCAGCTGGTCGAGACTGCCGCTCGGCCCCGCCGGCGGCCCGATCGGCCGCGCCGCCCAGCGCCAGGAGCGGGTCGTGGAGGAGGACCTGCGGCTCGCGGCGGGGTCGCCGTTCGGCGAGCTGGCGGCGTCCGGCGCGGTCGCCAGCTCGTGGTCGATCCCGGTCCTCGGCCCGACCGGCGCGGGCGCGGTCATCACCGTCCTGAGAG
>JAATFK010000032.1 GCA_015655225.1 Solirubrobacterales bacterium
CGCGCTAGCGTTGCCGTCAGCGTGCCCGGCCCGCAGCCGAGATCGACCACCCGGCGCGGCCGCTCGGCGCCGACGCGGCCGACGAGGTCGAAGAACGGGCGCCCGCGGTCGTCGGCGAACCGGCCGTACTGGCCCGGGCTCCAGGTCACCGCGCTCATGGCTTGCGGCCCGGCTTCGGGACCGGGCGCGGGCGCGTGACCGGCTGCGTCGCCGTCGAGCCGGGCGGGACGGTCGCGGGCGGGATCGACCCGGTCAGGACGCCCGAGGGCAGCGCCCGGCCGCAGCCGGCCGGCGCGATCGCCAGCGCCGCGCCCGCGACCAGCGCCAGCAGGCCGGCGCCGACGCGCGCCGCGCGCGCGTGCCGGGATCGAGCCGTAGGTGGGAGCGAAGCGGGCATCCGCGACCTTTCGTCGGGAGGCGGGAAGGACGGGCAGCACCCTATCTCGCGCGGCGCCCCGCGCGCCGGCCGGCGCGGCGAGAGCGACCCGGCCGCCCGCGCCTCGCGGCGCCGGCCCGCGCCACGCGCCATCATCCCGCCCCGATGTCCGACGCCCTCGCCGCCCTCCGCCAGTCGCTGCGCGAGCGGCTCGCTTCGATGCGCGGCGTCCCGGCAGACCAGCTCCCCCCGTCGCTCCTCGACGTGACCGTGCGGCGCGTCGAGCTGCCCGACGACGACGGCGGCGACGCCTTCGCCGTCCTCCCGCGCGACTGGGAGCAGCTGCGCCACGAGGAGGGCGGCGCGGGGCGGCCGGTCCCCTACTGGGCGCGGCTGTGGCCGAGTGGCCTCGCCCTCGCCACCGCGCTCGCCGCCGACCCGCCGCCGGCCGGCGCGTCGGTCCTGGAGCTGGGCTGCGGGCTCGGGCTGCCGAGCGTCGTCGCGGCCCGCGCCGGCGCGCGCGTGCTCGCGACCGACGGCGCGCCCGACGCGGTCGTCTTCAGCGCCCACGCGATGGCGCTCAACGAGGTGCTCGCGGACGTGGCGCACGTCGACTGGTCCGCCGACGGCGACGGCGCCGCGCTCGTCGCCCGCGGCCCGTGGGATCTCGTGCTCGCCGCCGACGTCCTCTACACCGGGCAGAACGTGAGCGACGCGCTCGAGCTGCTGCCGCGCCTGCTCGGCCCCGGCAGCGAGCTGCTCCTCGCCGACCCGGGCCGCGCCGGCGCGCGCGACTTCCTCGCCGCCGCGCGGGTCCGCTTCACGGTCGCGAGCGAGCCCCACGGCGAGGTGACGCTGCACCGTCTGCGGCTGCGAGCGGCGACCCCGGCGCGCTGACCGAACCACCCCGCTCCCTCCGGAGCATCAATGCTTCACAAACTCTCGCCATCGGGCCAAGGTCGCCTGGCCGCCACTGACGCATCATGGTTGGCGTCATCTCCTCCTGAGAGACAAGGGCGGGTCGGACGGTCCGGGAGCGTCCGACCCGCCTCTCCCCTTCGCAGTTCACTCCCCGTCATCCGCCAGCTCAGCCAGCCGCTCCAGCAGCGGCCGCTGAGCGGCGATGATCCGCTCGTGCGCCTCGGGCAGGGCGAACCAGCCGGCCCGGTCGACCTCCGGAAACTCCTGGGTGCGGCCGGACCGCGGCGGCCATTCGAGCGGGAACGTGTTCGAGACGATCGCGTCGGCGTCGAGGTCGCCCTCGACCGCCCAGGCGCGCACGCGCTTCCCGCTCCCCTGCCGAACCTCGCCGAGGTCGACCAGCCCGGCGTCGGGGAGAACCGCGCCGGTCTCCTCGGCCAGCTCGCGCAGCGCCGCGGCGCGCGGCTCCTCGCCCTCGTCGTACTCCCCCTTCGGGATGCTCCAGACGCCCGCGTCGCGCTTGGCGAAGAACGGCCCGCCGGGGTGCACGAGCAGCACCTCGGGCCCCTGCGGCCCGCGGCGATGGAGGAGGATTCCGGCACTGCGCTTCGCCATCGCGGGGGACCGTATCGCCTCGCCCGGCGCGCGGGACCTGCCAGAATCGCGGTCCCATGAGCGCCGCCCTCCCCGACGACCCGCTCGCGCGCCTGGCCGAGGAGCTGGAGCGCCTCAGCGCCGTCAACCTCGCGCTCGGCGAGGCGGCGGACGCGCTCGTCGCCCACGCGCGCGGGGAGCGCGAGGCATTGCGCGACGCCGCCAGCACGGCCCGTGGCGCCGCTCGCACCGCCGCCGCCGCGAGCGCCCGCGCGCAGGCCCTCGGCGACGCCGAGCAGGACGAGCTGCCCGGCCGGCCCGACCAGCCCTAGCCGGCGGAGCAGAGGCCGAGCGCGCCCAGCTTGCGCCGCACGACGTTCATGTCCGCGCGGTTGAAGTCGTCGTGCGTCTGCGTCCGCAGCGCCGCGACGCGCTCGTGGTGGTACGGGCTCGTGAGGCTCTCGTTGTGCCCGATCACGTCGCCGACGGGGATGTCGTAGCGACAGCGCAGCCAGCGCGTCAGCTTCAGCATCGCGGCGAGCTGGCGCGGGCGGCCGAGGATCTCGGCGTCGCTCATGCCGACGTTCTCGATCCCGATCGCGGTCCAGTTGAGGCCGACGGTGTGACGGCACATCAACCTCAGCGGGACGAGCTGGTAGATCGTCCCGTCGGTGTCGATCACGAAGTGCGCGCAGGTCTGCGGCAGCTCGTGCAGCTCGACGTCCGGCACGTCGTCGGCGAACGTGTTCCAGGCCGAGGAGAAGGTCGTCGACTCGGTGAAGTGCTCGACGATCACGTGCGGATGCGCGAGGTACGGCGAGTCGATCCCGTAGTGGCGCTCGGCGTACGCCTTCATCTCGCGCACGCGTCTGGCGGGGAACGGGATCGGCTTCTGCACGATCCGCGGCTCGGGCACCGAGGCGGCCCGGTGAACGGCCGCCGGAGCGGCTCCCGACCCGCCGGCGAGGGCGAACACGGCGGCGACGAGCGCGAAGACGGACACGCCGGAAGCATCGCCGATTCGCCGCCCCAGCGCACCCCCTCGACGGTTGCGCGTGCACGATGCCCAGCGCTGTGATAGGAATTAGGCAGACCTAATAAGGTTCCCCTAACGCGAACACCGAGGACCCAGCTGTGCTTCCCACATTCGTGATCGGCCTGCGTGAAGGCGTCGAGGCTTCCCTCATCGTCGGCATCGTCGCGGCCTTCCTGCGTCAGCAGAAGCGCACCGACGCCCTGAGATGGATGTGGGTCGGCGTCGTCATCGCCGTCGTCCTCTGCACAGGCGTCGCCGTCCTGCTGCAGGTGATCAACCAGCAGCTGCCCCAGCAGCAGCAGGAGGCGCTGGAGACGGTCGTCGCCTCCGTCGCCGTCTTCATGGTCACGTTCATGATCGTCTGGATGCGGCGCCACGCCGGCGACCTCGCCGGCGACCTGCGGCGCGACGCGGCGAACGCGCTCGCAAGCGGCTCGGCCTGGGGGCTCGTGGCGATGGCGTTCTTCGCCGTCGTCCGCGAGGGGCTCGAGACGGCCGTCTTCCTGCTGGCCGCCTTCCAGGCCTCCGGGAACGCGACCGACGCCGGCATCGGCGCGCTGCTCGGGATCATCCTCGCGGTCCTGATCGGCTGGGGGATCTACCGCGGCGGGGTGAAGCTCAACCTCGCGCGCTTCTTCAAGGCGACGGCCGTCGTGCTCGTGCTCGTCGCCGCCGGCCTGGTCGCGACGGCGCTGCACACGGCGCACGAGGCGACCTGGCTCAACAGCTTCCAGGGCCAGGCGGTCGACCTCACCTGGCTCGTCCATCCCGGCTCCGTCAGCAGCTCGCTGCTGACCGGCATCCTCGGCCTGCAGCCTCAGCCGACCGACATCGAGGCGGTCGGGTGGCTCGTCTACGCCGTCCCGATGGTCCTCTATGTCGTCTGGCCCGATCGCTGGCGAGTCCGCGGTCGGCGCCGCGAGGCGCGTTCGCGCACCGCGACCGCCTGACGCACCCCGCTCCCCTCTCAATACGACACGACAAGGCGTTCCATGACCCCACGAATTGCCCCTGCCCGAAAGCTCGCGGCGGTGCTGGCCCTCTCGGCCACCGCCGCGCTCGGGCTCGCCGCCTGCGGCAGCTCCGACAGCAGCTCCAGCGCGTCCTCGAAGGGCGCGAGAAAGCTGACCGTGAGACTGACGGACGCCGGCTGCGCGCCCGCGAGACTGACGGCGCCGACCGGGCCGATCACGTTCGAGGTCGTCAACAGCGGCACGAGCGCCGTCACCGAGATGGAGCTGCAGACGACCGGCGGGATCATCCTCGGTGAGCGCGAGAACGTCGTCGAGGGCATCAACGGCTCGTTCACGCTCGACGTCAAGCCCGGCAGATACGTCATGAACTGCCCCAACGGCGACAAGACGAACAACGGCACGCTCGTCGTCACCGGCACCGCCGCGAAGGCCTCCGCCGCGCCCGACGCGGCGCAGCTCGCGACCGCCACGAACGGCTACAGAACGTACGTCGTCGGCGAGTCGCAGGTGCTGCTGAGAGACACGAGAGCCTTCGTCGCCGCCCTCAAGACCGGCGACCTGAACAAGGCGAGAGCGCTGTTCGGGCCGACCCGCATCCACTACGAGGCGATCGAGCCGGTGGCAGAGAGCTTCGGCAACCTCGATCCCGAGATCGACGCGCGCATCAACGACGTCTCGAGCCCGTCGCAGTGGACCGGCTTCCACAGAATCGAGCAGATCCTGTGGGTCGGCAAGACGACCAGAGGGACCGAGAGATACGCCGACGAGCTGCTCGCCGACGTGCAGACGCTCGCGAGAAGAGTGACGACGCTCAACTACCAGGCGGCCCAGCTCGCCAACGGCGCCGTCGAGCTGCTCAACGAGGTCGCCAACAGCAAGATCACGGGCGAGGAGGACCGCTACTCGCACACCGACCTGTCCGACTTCGAAGGCAACCTGTCGGGCGCGCAGAGAGCGTTCGTGCTGCTCGCGCCGGTCCTCAGAGAGCGTGGCGACACCGCCCTCGTGAACGAGATCAACCAGCGCTTCGCGGCCGTCCAGACGAGCCTCGACGCCTACAGACGCTCGACGCCGCTCGGCTACGCGCTCTACAGCGCGCTGACGCCGGCCGACCGCAGAAAGTTCGCCCAGCAGGTCGACGCGCTCGCCGAGCCGCTCTCGACGGTCGCGGCGAGAGTCACGACCTGAGGCGCTAGCGCCGAGCGCGCCGCATGACGCGGAACGTCGCGGTCGCCTGTCGCTTGCACGGCGAGGGACAGGCCGCCGCGACGTAGACGCCGCCGGCGCTGCGCGGGTCGACGACGACCTTCGCGTCGAACGTGCCGAGGTCGCCGGCGTGGGCGGAGCCGATCCGCTCCCGTCTGCCGTGCGGCGGGGTCGCCAGCAGGACGACGCTCGCGCGCGCCGGGAAGCCGGCGCCGTGGAGCACGACCGTGCCGCCGGGCCGCACATGGGCCGGCGAGATCCGCAGTCGCAGGCTCGC
>JAATFK010000019.1 GCA_015655225.1 Solirubrobacterales bacterium
ACAGGGCGAGCGCGCCGCTGAGCGTGCCGGCTACCCGGCGTCTGGGAAGGGGATGTCGGCGCGGAGACGAAGGTTCGTCGGCGCGCGCGGGACGGCTGAACCGCACGAAAGCTCCTCAACGTTGATGAACGTGGACGCGCCAGCTTCTCCGGTTCGGAAACGCAGGTTGTAACCGTTACGTGTTTATGGTGAGAAGAACGTTAATGCGCCACGTTTTCCCGTTGTGAACGAGCGCGTGTGCGGAGCCCGGGTCAGCGGACGGCGAGCGCGAAACGCGCGGCGTCGCCGGCGGCGTAGCTGACCGTGAGCGAGAGCGTCCGGCCGGCGGCGTGGGCCGGGAGCCGGAAGCGACCAGCCGCGGCGCGCGCCGCCCGCGCGCTGCCAGGGACCGCGCCCGATCCGCCAGCGCACCCGCGTCGCGGCCGCGTCGAGCGCGACGCGAAGGCGAGCGCCGGCACGCGTGCGGGCGATCGCGGCCGGGCGTGCGCCGATCGGGGCGATGCGCTCGCCGGTCCAGCCGTCGGGGTGGTGCCAGCGCATGTGCATCAGCGTCGCCGTGGAGCGCGTGCGCGCGACGGTCGCGGTCAGCCGGTGCGGCGGCGGCTGCCGGTCGCAGCGCGGCAACGGCTCGCGGACGATGCTCGTGGGGCGACCGCTGCGCCACGCCGGCGTCGAGGTCGGCCCCCCATGGGAACCTCCAACGGCGCCGCCCCGCCGAAGTTCCGGTCACGGGTCCGGTGGGGGGCGCCGCGACTCAGCCGGTCACCTGGTGACGGTCACGTGGACCGTCACCGAGGTCACCGTGGCACCGTGCGCGCCGACGACGCTGACCGTCACCGGGTAGGTCCCCCGCTTGCGCGGCTTGACCTTCCCGAAGCTCAACTTCAACTTCTCGCTGCCGCCGTCGCGGAGCGTGATGCCGAGCTTCTTCGTCAGGAGCTTCGCGGTCACGTGCGTGCCGCGCGCGATCTTCACCGTGCGATGCGCGACCGTCAGCTTCGGGTTCACGACGATCGTGAGCGGGACCGCCGTGGCGCTGACGCCGTTGGCCGTGCCGTCCAACTCGACCGTGTAGCTGCCGGCCGCGGTCGTGACGACCCGCTTCAGGTTCGGCGCCGCCAGCGAGCCGGACGAGATCTTCGCCCCGGCCGCCTTCAGGACGCTCGCCGCCGTCAGCTTCGCGCCGCCCGCGACCTTCACCGTGGCGTGCGCGAGCGAGATCACCGGGCGCACCGTGATGTCGACCACGACCGGTGCGGCCGCGATCCCGTTCGCGCTGCCGACCACCTGCGCGGCGTAGACGCCGGGCGTCGAGAAGTCGACCCCGGAGAGGTCGATGCTCGCGGTCCCCTGCCCGCTGATCGCCGCTCCGGCCGCCGTGAGCAGGTCGGCGGAGCTGACGCTCGACCCGCTCGGGTAGCTGAGGCTGCTGTGCGCGACCGTCACGACCGGCGGGGCGATCACGGTGATCGTGACCGTCGCCGGCGTCGCGGCCAGCCCGGAGACGGCGCCGCCGACCTTCACCGTGTAGGTGCCGGCCAGGTTGAAGTCGACGCCGGAGAGGTCGACGAGTGCCAGCGTGCCGCCGCCCGACACCCCCGCGCCCGCGTCGGCCAGCACCTGGTCGGAGCTGAGCGCGACGCCCTGCAGCGTCGAGATCTTCGGCGAGCCGAGCGTCACCGCCGGCTGGCTGACGACGTCGACCGCCAGCTCGACCGGGATCGCGGCGGTTCCGTCGTCGGAGCCCGTCACCGGCACCGGGTAGACGCCCGGCGTGGAGAAGTCGACCGAGGAGAGGTCGACCGCGAGGCTGCCGGCGGTCGTCTGCGCTCCGGCGTCGCCGAGCACCTGCGCGCTCGACGGGCTGGAGCCGGCCAGGTAGGCGACGGCGGCCTTCGCGAGCGTGATCTTCGGCGCGGCCGCGCCGCCGCCCCCCGTCGACCCGGTGATCTGCACCGTGAGGGTCGCCGGTCTGGCGTCGTAGCCGGCGGAGGAGCCGGTGATCGTCACCGTATAGCTGCCGGCCGTCGTGAAGTTGACGCCCGACAGGTCGGGCGCGTCCAGCGCGCCGGTGTTGATCGTCGCGCCCGC
>JAATFK010000659.1 GCA_015655225.1 Solirubrobacterales bacterium
AGTTGTCGCCGCCGAGGTGGTTGTCACCCGCGGTCGACTTGACCTCGAAGACGCCGTCGCCGATCTCCAGCACCGACACGTCGAACGTGCCGCCGCCGAGGTCGAAGACGAGGATCGTCTGGTCGGTCTCCTTGTCGAGCCCGTACGCGAGCGAGGCCGCGGTCGGCTCGTTGATGATGCGTCTGACGTCGAGGCCGGCGACTCTGCCGGCGTCCTTCGTCGCCTGCCGCTGGTCGTCGTTGAAGTAGGCGGGGACGGTGATGACCGCGCTGTCGACGGTCTCGCCGAGGTACGCCTCGGCGTCGGCCTTCAGCTTCTGCAGGATCATCGCGCTGATCTCCGGCGGGCTGTACTGCTTGCCGCCCGCCTCGACGCGCGCGTCGCCACCGGGTCCGGCGACGACTCTGTACGGGACGATCGACTCCTCTTCCCGTACCTCAGCCTCCTTGCGCCCCATGAAGCGCTTGATCGAGAAGACCGTGTTCGTTGGATTCGTGACCGCCTGGCGCTTCGCGACCGTGCCGACGAGCCGCTCGCCGCCCTGTGTGAAGGCGACGACGGACGGCGTGGTGCGGCCGCCCTCGGCGTTCTCGATCACGGTCGGCTCGCCGCCCTCGAGGACGGCCATGCACGAGTTCGTCGTGCCGAGGTCGATGCCGATCGTCTTGCCCATGTGCGGTGACTCCTTGCTGCTGGTTCTCTGCGGAAAAAATCTAAGCGAGAGACTAGCAGATCGTCGCCTTCGTGGCGAGCCCGTGGACGGGCGTTGGAGCGTCCGTCAGACGCGGCGGCTCGGGCACATCCGGCGCAGCGCGCAGGCGCCGCAGTCGGGCGTCCGGGCGTGACAGGTGCGGCGGCCGTGGCGCAGCAGGTTGACGTGCAGCTCCAGCTCCTCGCCGGGCGGCGTGAGCGTGAGCATCGCGTCGTGCAGCTCCTCGAACGGCGCGCCCGGCCGCAGCAGCCGCAGGCGCATGCCGACGCGCGAGACGTGCGTGTCGACCGGCACGTCGTGCAGGCCGTAGGCGAACAGCAGCACGCAGGCGGCGGTCTTGCGCCCGACGCCCGGCAGGGAGGTCAGGTACGCCTGCCCATCGGCGACCGACGTGTCGCGCAGCCAGGCGAGGTCCGGGTCGTGGCCGTCCTCCTCGATCCGCTCCAGGATCGCTCTGATGCGCGCCGACTTGACCTTCGAGATGCCACCGGGGCGGATCGCCTCCTCGACCTCCTCGACCGGGGCGTCGCGGACCGCCTCCCAGCTGTCGAAGCGCTCGCGCAGCCGCTCGTAGGCGATGTCGCGGTTGCGGTCGTTCGTGCTCTGGGAGAGGACCGTCAGCACGAGCTCGTCGAGCGGCTGCTGGTGCGGCTGCATCAGCGGGATCCCGTAGACCCCGCGCAGCCGGTCTCGGAGCGCGCGCACACGGCGGGCGCTCGGGCGCGAGAAGTCGGCGCGCGGGATCGTCGCGACGTCGCTCACGCGTCCGGTCCCAGGGCGCTCCAGCGCTCGGTCGCGCGCGCCGCCGCCGCGACCGCCTCCGGCAGCGCCGCCGCGACCGCCGCCGGGTAGTAGCCGCTCAGCTGCAGCCGCGCGAGCAGGATCCCGGTCAGCGTGTCGCCCGCGCCCATCGTGCTGACGACGTTCGCGGGGACGCCCGGCACGTCGGCGCGCAGCTCGCCGCGCAGGATCGCCCCGCGCGCGCCGAGCGTCAGCACGACGAGCCGCGCGCCGCCCGCGAGCAGTGCCCGCGCGGCGCGCTCGGGGTCGTCCTCACCGGTCATCAGGGCCGCCTCCGCGAGCGTCGCGCGGACCAGCAGCGCGTCCTTCGCGCCGGCGTTCGCGAGCGCCTGCGCGTGGGCTCTCATTCTCCAGCGGTGCAGGCGGATGTTGGGGTCGAAGATGACCGGCTTGCCGTCCGCCAGCGCGCGGTCGCGGAGCGCCAGGACGAGCTCGCGCTCCTCCTCGTCGACGAGCGGGTTCGAGGTCAGGAAGAGCCCGTCGCTGGCGGCCAGCGCCTCCTCGCCGTGGGCGCTCAGCGCGTGCAGGACGGTGCGGTCGTCGTCGCCGTACAGCTCGTAGCTCGGCTCCCCCTCCGCGTCGACCGCCACGAACGCGACCGGCGTGCGGGTCCCCGGCCGCAGCGCGAACCAGCGCAGGTCGACGCCCGCGTCCCGCAGCCGGCCGCGCAGCCAGCGCCCCCAGGCGTCGTCGCCGGCGCCGCCCGCGAGCGCGACGTCGGCGCCCGCGCGGGAGGCGACGGTCGCGATGTTGGCGGCGACCCCGCCGGCCGAGGGCACGAAGGCGTCGGCCGCCGCGACGTCGCCGTCCGCGAGCGCCCGCTCGCAGACGAGGTCGACGAGCGCTTCACCGAGGCAGAGAGTCGTCACGAGAGCGGACCCTAACGCGGGAGCGCCGCCAAGGATTGGAACACTCCGTTCACACGTCCGGCGGCCGGCGCTGGTACGTTTCGCCGCGGTCGCCGACGCCTATGCCGCCAGGTCGTCGGAGACGGTTGTCGTCCGCAGTGGTCGAATCTTGTGCAACTTTCCCATGTGAAAGCTGAAGAAGGACGCGCGCCGGGTGGCGCGGACCAGGCCCCTGCGGGCACGCTCCCGCGCATGCCGAACCCCTCGCGCCTTCTCCTGCCCGTCGCGCTGCTGACGGGCGCGCTGGGTGGCGACGCCGTCCCCGCCGCCGCCTCCGCCGCGGCGACCATGCCGGCCGTCCACGCCGCCGCCCGCAAGCCGGCGGTCTTCGGACCGGCCGTGCTGCACGCCCTCAACCAGGTCCGCCGGCACTACCACCTGCCGACCGTCTCGGCCGACCGCCGGATGAGCCGCGCCGCGTACCTCCACTCGCACGACATGGCGCACAATCACTACTTCGCGCACGGCGCCTGGTCGGGCCGCGTCGCCCGCTCGGCCGGCGAGCCGCACAGCATGGGCGAGGTGCTCGGCTGGCTCACCCGCGCGAGCGCGAGGCAGGAGGCGGCCTGGCTGGTCCGCAGCTGGCTCGCCTCCCCGCCCCACCGTGCCGTGCTCCTCAACGGCAACTTCCGCCGCGTCGGCATCGGCCGCGCGGACGGCAAGTTCGATCGCACCCCCGCGGCCGTCTACACGGTCGACTTCGCGACCCCGCGCTAGGCCGCTCCGTCCGTCGTCCGCGCGCGGACGACGGACGTCGCCGTGCGCGCGCCGCCGCGACGGCGATCGCATAGGGTGCCGGCCCCGATGGACCGCCCCGCCCATGCCCACCGGCCGCTCGATCGCAGGACGGTCGCGGCGCGGACGGGGCCGGTGCTGCTGGCGGCGGTCCTCGCGGGCGTCTACCTGGTCTGGTCGCCGGCGAGCCTCGACCTCGCGGCGGCCGAGTACCGCGCCGGCCTGTTCGGCCGCGTCGGCTTCTCGGTCTGGGACCTGCAGTGGTACGGCGGCCACCACCTGCCCGGCTACAGCGTCCTCTTCCCGCCGCTCGGCGACTGGCTGGGACCGCGCGTGCTGGGTGCGCTCGCGGCGGTCGCGGCGGCGTTCCTGTTCGAGCGGCTCGCGCGCGCCCGCTACGGCGAGCGGGCGTGGATCGGCGCGCTCTGGTTCGGGGCCGGGACCGTCACCAGCCTCTGCAGCGGGCGGATCACGTTCGCGCTCGGGCTGGTGCCGGCGCTCGCGGCGCTGCTGGCGCTGCAGCGCAGCCGTCGCGCGCGCAGCGGCCGCGCCCGCACGACGCTCGTCGCGCTCGCGCTGCTGCTGGCGGTCGTGACCGTTCTCGCGAGCCCGGTCGCGGCACTCTTCCTCGCGCTCGCGGGCGGCGCCTGGGGGCTGGCGGAGCGACGCGCGGCGGGAATCGCCGTCGCGGTCTTCGCGCTCGTGCCGATCCTCGTGCTGGCGGTCGCCTTCCCGGAGGGCGGGCGGGAGCCGTTCGCGTTCTCCTCCTTCTGGCCGGTGCTGCTGTTCGCCGCCGCGGCGCTGCTGCTCGTGCCGCGCGGGGAGCTGGCGCTGCGCGCCGGGATCGCGCTCTACGCGCTCGGCTGCGTCGGCGCGTTCGCGCTGCACACGCCGGTCGGCGGCAACGCGGTGCGGCTCGGCGCGCTCTGCGCGGGGCCGGTGATGGCGCTCGTGCTGTGGCCGCGCCACCGCCGCGCGCTGCTGCTGCTCGCGCTCCCGCTGCTGTGGTGGCAGTGGACGGCGGCGGTCGACGACCTGCGCGTCGCGAATGGGGATCCGACCGTCCACGCCGCCTACTACCGGCCGCTGCTGGCGGCGCTCGACCGCGCCGAGGCCGCCGACCCGAGCGCGAGCGCCGCCCTCGTCGGCGACCGGCTGGAGATCCCGTTCACGCGGCTGCACTGGGAGGCGAACTGGGTCGCGCCGCACGTCGCGCTCGCGCGCGGCTGGGAGCGCCAGCTCGACATCGCCGACAACGGCGTCTTCTACTCGGGAACGCTGACGGCGGCCAGCTACGAGGCGTGGCTGCACCGCACGGCGGTGCGCTGGGTCGCGCTCCCGAACACGCGGCTCGACTACTCCGCGACGCGGGAGGCGAAGCTGATCCGCGGCGGGCTGCCATACCTGCACGCGGTCTGGCGCAACGCGAACTGG
Source organism: Solirubrobacterales bacterium (assembly GCA_015655225.1). GTDB lineage: Bacteria > Actinomycetota > Thermoleophilia > Solirubrobacterales > Solirubrobacteraceae > Conexibacter. The sequence goes on from JAATFK010000659.1 coordinate 4,591, forward strand.
ACGCTCTACGCGGTGGAGGACCCGACCGCGCTCGTGAGCGGCCCCGCGCGTGTGACGGCGGCCGGGAGCGACGCGCTCTCCCTCACCGCGAGCGGACCTGGACAGCTGCTCCTGCGGGTCCGCTGGACGCCCTACTGGGCGATCGCGCAAGGCGACGCGTGCGTCGAGCCGGCCGGCGACTGGACCCGTGTCGAGGTGCGCCGCGCCGGGCCGCTGCGGCTCGTCACGCGCTTCG
>JAATFK010000148.1 GCA_015655225.1 Solirubrobacterales bacterium
CGTAGGGCACGCCCGTCGTCGGAGCGGTCGGGGTCAGGTACCAGGTCGCGTCCTGGAAGAGGTCCGCCCGGGCGTGCTCGACGCCGGCCGTCTCGGCTCCCGCCAGCGGGTGGCCGCCCACGAAGCGGGGGTCGTCGGTCGCCGCCACGACGGAGCGCTTGGTCGAGCCGACGTCGCTCACGACGCAGTCCTGCGAGGCGGCCGCGAGCACCGCCGCGATCGTCGCCGGCAACGCGCCGACGGGCGCGGCGACGAACGCCGCCTCGGCGCCGTCGAGCGCCGCCGCGAGCGAGTCCGCCCCGCGCGAGAGCGCGCCGCGCCCGACCGCCGTCGCGACCGCCTCGGGCGAGGGATCCCAGCCGACGACCTCGGCGTCGAGCCGCTCCCGCGCGGCCAGCCCGATCGAGCCGCCGATCAGGCCGACGCCGACGATCGCCACGCGCACGCTTCCCCCTCCCCCGTCCCGCGCGCCTAGGCGACGGCCGAGAAGGCCTTGCCGGCGACCGCCGCGGCCTGCTCGACGCGCGCCGCGTACTCGGCGAACTCGTCGGCGACGAGCTGCTGCGGCCCGTCGCAGATCGCCTCGTCGGGATCGGGGTGGACCTCGACGATGATGCCGTCGGCGCCGACCGCGGCGGCCGCCAGCGACAGCGGCGTGACGAGGTCGCGGCGACCGGCCGCGTGCGAGGGGTCGACGATGATCGGCAGGTGCGTCAGCCCCTTCAGCACCGGCACCGCCATCAGGTCGAGCGTGAAGCGGTACGCGGTCTCGAACGTGCGGATCCCGCGCTCGCACAGCATCACCGACTCGTTGCCCTCCTTGAGGATGTACTCGGAGGCCATCAGCAGCTCCTCCAGCGTCGCCGAGAGGCCGCGCTTGAGCAGGACCGGGCGCCCGGCGCGGCCGAGCTCCGTCAGCAGCGTGTAGTTCTGCATGTTGCGCGCGCCGACCTGGATCACGTCGGCCACCTCCAGCACCGGCTCGAGGTCGCGCACGTCCATCAGCTCGGTGACGATCGGCAGGCCCGTCTCCTCCTTCGCCTCCGCCAGCAGCCGCAGCCCCTCCTGGCCGAGCCCGCTGAAGGCGTACGGCGAGGTGCGCGGCTTGTAGGCGCCGCCGCGGAAGAGCGTCGCCCCGGCGTCCTTGACGATGCGGGCGGTGCCGAGCGTCTGCTCGCGCGACTCGACCGTGCAAGGGCCGGCGATCAGCGCGAAGTTGGAGCCGCCGATCTTGCGACCGCCGATATCGAGGACGCTCGGCTCGGCGTGTCGGATCTGCGAGGAGGCGAGCTTGTAGGGCTTCAGGATCGGCACGAGTCTGTCGACGCCGGCTGCACCCTCCAGCTCGAGTCGCTGGATGTGCTCGCGGTCGCCGACGGCGCCGATCACCGTCAGCTCCTCGCCGTTGATCCTGTGGGCGCGCGCTCCCGCGCCTTCGACACGGGCGACGACGGCCTCGATCTGCTCCTGCGTTGCGTCCTGCTTCATCACGATCATCATCGGAAGGGTCCTTTGCTCACCTGGGAATCTACGGAAGGGACGGGCGCGACGGCGCCCTCGGCGGAAACGGCGCCCGACCTTCGGTGAAGCCCCCACGGGGCCGCGAAGCCAGGCCGAGCGCCTAGATAAATCGCCAGGCGAGATACCGCGTGTAGCCAGCGAACGACGACGCGACGGCGGAGCCGTCGGGCGTGGAAGCGGTCGTTGCGTGACGGTGCGTCATAGCGGCACTGGCCATTGTGGCAGAGGCGCGGCGGCGCGTGTGAAGTTCTCGCTGGCCCGCCGGTCGAACCGGTGACCGGTAGGAGGACCGATCACTCGTTTTCCTCGCCATCGGTCCATTCGTCGAGCGGCAGGGCGTCAACAGCATCGCCCTCCCACCACGGAGGAGACACTTTGATGAGGTCACGCAGGTTCAGGGCCGCGCTGCTCGGCGCGGGAGCGTCGGGCGCGCTCGTGCTGGCGGGCGCCGGCACGGCAAGCGCGTACAACTACGTCCCGACCGCGAACGGCGAGTCGTGGGGCGTCCAGGACGCGGCCGCGCCGCGCGTCGACACCGGCAGCATCCGCGACACGACCTCGAACTCGCTGCGCGGGTTTGGCGGCATCCGCGTCCAGGTCTCGACCGATCCGCTGCGCAACGGCGAGCTGGTGCGCGGCTTCGGGCTCCAGTTCGACCCGCCGGAGCGGTTCGAGAGCACCCAGTCGGTCGACCTCGGCGGCGTCGCGATCTCGCGCTCGATCCGCTTCAACCGGACCGACAACTGGGGCCGCTGGATCGACTCGTTCAAGAACACGACCGACGCGCCCGTCACCGTCAGAGTCTCGTTCGGCGGCCAGACCGGGATCGGCAACGTGCCGGCGCAGGGGAGACCGACGACCAACACGCTGGTCGCGGCGACCTCGAGCGGCGATGCGGCTCCGAGCCCGCTCGACTCGTGGGTGGTCATGCGCACGGGCACGGCCCCGGATCCCAGCTTGCAGGGTCCCTCGGCGGTCGTGCTCGGCACGCCGAGCCCCTTCGGCGGGGCGATGACGAGAACCTACGACTTCCTCAGAGACACCTTCGACCTCTCCCCCTTTCCGACCGGTCACGAGTCGAACTTCGTCGGCTACGAGAACGCCCTCACGCTGATGCCGGGCGAGACCAAGTCGCTCGCCCACTTCGTCGTGATCGGGACCGCCGAGTCGGCGACCGGCACCGGGACGACCGCGCCGGGCGCGCAGGTCACGGCCGTCACGAACATGGCGAGAACGCTCTCCACGGCGCCGGTCTTCAGCGACGTCCCGCGCAGCCAGCTCTGCTCGATCGTGAACTGGGACTTCTCCTCGGTGACGGTCCCGGCCTTCAACCCCGCGACCGACTGCCC
>JAATFK010000137.1 GCA_015655225.1 Solirubrobacterales bacterium
GCCGACCGGTCTGACGACCGGCTCGGCGGGACGATCGGAGCCTGAGCCGCTGGAGGTCATCGAGGTAGCCCTCCCCGCTACGGCGTGGGTCGAAACGCGAGAAAGGCGCCGGCGTCGGAGGCGACCGTCACGTGGATCGCGGTCGGCTCGCGCACCCAGGCGATCAGGTTCAGCGCCTGCAGCCGGTCGAGCATGAACTGGACGGCCGCCGCCTGCGCTCTGCCGGCGTAGCTGCGCGAGAAGTCGAAGCTCCATCCGGTCGTGTGCACGGAGAAGGCCTGCGTCGCCTCGTCGTTCGTGGCGGCGAGGTCGCCCTGGTACTTCGCGTCGCGCACGCTGCTGGTGATCGTCAACGGCGCGCTCGTGCCGGAGATCGCGCGCACCTGCGCGACGAACGCGATCAGCAGCCGCAGCGCGGCCGGTCGCAGGCTGCGGTAGAGCGCCGCCGGCTGCCCCAGCTTCGACGCCAGCTCCCCCATCGCCGGGTCGATCCGCAGGCCGAGCGCGGCCGCGTTCGACGGCAGCGGGACGATCGTGCCCGCGTGGTAGGCGGCGCGCAGCGCGTGGGGGTCGGCGAACGCGCCGACGCCGGGCGGGTGCAGGACGTCCTCGTCGGAGGCCTTCTCGGTCTGCAGCCGCGCCGTGCGGACGAGGCCGGCGCGGTCGCCGCGGTAGGCGCTCATGATCGAGCGGGCCGCTTGGACCTTCCAGTAGTAGAGCGAGGACTCGTCGCCGAAGCCGTTCAGCAGTCTCCAGGCGGCCGCGTGGTGCGTCGGCGAGCTGTCGAAGAACAGCTGGGTGTAGCTCGGGTGCCCGCCGCCGTACGCGGCGATCACGTTCGTCAGGTTGCCGATGCCCATGTGGTAGGAGACGATCGCGAGGTCCGGGCGGCCGAGGTCGGCGCGGGCGGTCTGGAGGTATCGGACGGTCCCGGCGAGCGCTCTCGCGGGGTCGAAGCGCTCGTCGGCGCGCAGTCGCTCTCTCACCGCGCGGGCCGCCAGCGCATGGTTGCCGGCGTCGACGGCTCTCGCGATCGTTCTCGTCAGCTGGGTGCTGCGAGCGACGTTCACGTGCATCCCGAGCAGGCTCGTCGCGGTCGAGGCGAGGATCTGCGTCAGCCCGACCGCGCCCGTCAGGCTGCTGCCGGCGATCGCGTCGGAGCGCCCGGCGCTCTCCAGCAGGACGATCGCCTCGACGTCGGCAGGGTCGACGTCGGTGCCTCTCGTCGCGGCGTCGATCAGCGGCCGCAGCGCCGCGACGCGCGCCGCCGTCGCGACGATCCCACCGGGGCTCTTGGCGTAGAGCGCGTTCGCCTCGCCGAGCGCGGCGCGCCGCTCGAAGTCGGCGGAACGGTCGGCGCTGTAGGCGAACGGGTCGCCGGCGGGCGCCGGCGCGGCGGCGGCCGGCGCTGGCAGCGGCGGGTCGCTGCTGCCGCCTCGGGTCACGAGCACGACGACGACGACGGCGACCGCCACGGCGACGACGGCGAGGAGCAGCAGCAGCCGCCGGCGGCGAGCGCCGACACGTGCCCGGCCGGGAGGACGGCGGGTGCTGGACATCGCCTCCAACGATCGCAGAGCGGTCGCCAGATCGCCGGCGGGGTTGCGTAGACTCGCGTCGCCGTGCCCGCCACCTCCCGTGTGCTGCTGTGCCCGCCGGCCGTCGCCGACGAGGAGGAGTTCCTCGCCGCGATCGCCGCCAGCCGCGCGCTGCACCGTCCCTGGCTCTATCCGCCCACGACCTCGCTCGACTACCGCGCCTATCTCGTGACGCTCGACGGCGTCCGCAAGGCCGGCTTCCTCGTGCGCCGTCGCGAGGACAACGCGCTGCTCGGCTGGGCGAACGTCTCGGAGATCGTGCGGGGCGCGCTGCAGGGCGCGTTCCTCGGCTACGGCGCGATCGCCGGCCATGGCGGCCACGGCTACATGACCGAAGGCGTCGGGCTCGTCGTCCGCCACGCCTTCACGGTGCTGGGGCTGCACCGGCTGGAGGCGAACATCCAGCCCGGCAACGAGGCGTCGAAGGCGCTCGCGCGGCGCGTCGGCTTCGTCTGCGAGGGCTTCTCGCCGCGCTACCTGAAGGTCGGCGGCCGCTGGCGCGACCACGAGCGCTGGGCGCTGCGCGCCGACCGCTGACCGACCGGCTACCGTCCGGCGCGCGATGCGCGTGATCGGACCCGACGAGCTGCCCGAGCAGCTGACCTCCGCGACCGACGACCTCGTCGTCGCGGCCGACAACCTCGGCGTGCTGGAGCGGCTCCCGACCGGCGCGTTCGACGTGATCTACCTCGACCCGCCGTTCAACACCGGCCGTCAGCAGCGCCGCCGCTCGATGACCGTCACGGCGGAGGGGGAGGACGGCGACGGCGACCGCACCGGCTTCGGCGGGCGCCGCTACCGCACCCAGCTGCTGCAGGCGCTCGCCTACGACGACACGTTCAGCGACTACCTCGGCTTCCTCGCCCCGCGCCTGGAGGAGATCCACCGGCTGCTGGCGCCGCACGGGACGCTCTACTTCCACATCGACTATCGCGAGGCGCATTACTGCAAGCTGCTGCTCGACGAGCTGTTCGGGCGCGACTGCTTCCTCAACGAGCTGATCTGGGCCTACGACTACGGCGGCAAGCCGAGAGGCCGCTGGCCGGCGAAGCACGACACGATCCTCGTCTACGTCCGCACCGCCGGCGGCCACCACTTCGACGCCGAGGCGGTCGACCGCGAGCCGTACATGGCGCCGGGCCTCGTGACGCCCGAGAAGGCCGCGCGCGGGAAGCGGCCGACCGACGTCTGGTGGCACACGATCGTGCCGACCAACGGCGCCGAGAAGACCGGCTACCCGACGCAGAAGCCGGAGGGGATCGTGCGCCGCATGGTCGCCGCCTCCTCGCGCCCCGGCGGCTGGGTGCTCGACCCGTTCGCCGGCTCCGGCACGCTCGGGGCGGTCGCCGCGAAGCTCGGCCGCCGCTACGTCCTGATCGACTCGGGCGCGGAGGCGATCGAGGTGATGCGGACGCGGCTCGGCGCGCTCAGTCCGCGTCGGTCGCCAGGTCCGTCGTCGTGACCTCGAGGACGCCGCCGAGGTCGGTCAGCGCGACCGTCAGGGCGTCCGCGCTCGGCTGACCCTGCACTTCGAGCGTGACCGCGACCGCGGCGACGCCGCCGACCTCGTGCTCGAGCTGCTGCGTCGCGACGCGATGGATCGCGAACCCCAGCTGCGTGCTCTCGCCGAGGATGTCGCGCAGGATCCCTCGGCCGTCCGCGTAGACGACGCGCAGCCGGAAGCCGACGTAGCGCGACCGCGGCAGCAGCGCCGTGACGCGCGGGAGGCCGAGCACGACGATGAAGTGGCCGACCGTCACGACCAGCGCCAGGAGCGCGAGCCCGGCGCCGCACGCCATCCCGATCGCGGCCGTCATCCAGACGATCGCGGCGGTCGTGAGCCCGCGCACCGCGTCGCCGCGGACGAAGATCAAGCCGCCGCCGATGAAGCCGATGCCGGTGACGACCTGCGCGGCGACGCGCGAGGGATCGAGCACCACGTGGCTGCCGAGGACGTCGTCGAAGCCGTACTTGCTGACGATCACGAACAGCGCGGCGCCGACGCCGACGAGCGTGTGCGTGCGCAGCCCGGCCGACTTCTGGCGCCACTCGCGCTCCAGGCCGATCGACGCCGACAGCGCGAACGCGAGCGCCAGCTCGCCGATCTGCTTCCAGCCCTGCCCGTGGGGCAGCGCCGCGGCCATCGGGCTGATGAGCGACGTCATCCCCGTGGCCTACCCCCGATCGTCGCCGCGAACCGCGCCGGCGGCCGCCGGCTCAGTCGCGCGCGGCGGCGCGCGCCCAGGCGATCAGCGCCGCCTGCAGCGGCAGCCGCGCCCACAGCGCGAGCTTGCCGCCGGGGAGTCCTCTGTAGCGCTCGGGGTGGAGCGCCATGTGGAGGTTCGCGGGGAAGACGCCGACGAGCGTCGCCGCGCTCAGCGCGCCGCCGAGCTGGCGCGTGCGCGGATGCAGCAGCGCCGCGCCGCCGGCGATCTCGGCGACGCCGCTCGCGTAGACCAGCTCGCGGTGGGCCGGGCACCAGTCCGGCATGATCGACTCGTAGGTCTTCGGTCTGATGAAGTGCAGGATTCCGGCGAAGATGAAGATCGGGGCGAAGAGGCGTCGGGCGGGCATCTGCCGGAGCCTAGACGAGCGCGGTCCCGACCGGCGCCGGCAGGTCCGCTAGTCGTCGGCGGGGCGGCGCCGCTGCGACTTGCGCTCGGACTGGCGTCGCTTGCCCTCGATCCGCCGTCTGCGGGAGCCCGCGGTCGGGCGCGTCGGCGTGCGCGGGCGCTGGACCGCGAGCGCGGCGGCGAGCCGGCCGCGCAGCCGCGTCAGCGCCAGCTCGCGGTTCTGCGCCTGGCTGCGCGCGTCCTGCGCGACGGCGGTCACGCGTGGCCCGACGCGCGACCGGATCCGCTCCCGCTGCGCGTCGGAGAGGGTCGTCGACTCGTCGATCTCGAAGACCGCCTCGATCCGCGACGCGGTCACGTTCGCGTGCTGGCCGCCGGGTCCAGACGAGCGGCTTGCGCGCAGCGTGATCTCGGCGAGCGGGATCGCCAGCTGCGGCGTGATCTGCATCGGATCCTCCATGCGGCGAAGTATCGCCGGCCGCCGCGCGTGGGTCAGGCGTTGCGGCTGTCGTGCGCGTCGCGGGCGTCGAGCACCTCGCCGACGTGGCGCTCGGCCCAGTCGGCGATCGCCTGGATCGGCGCGTTCAGGCTCTCGCCCAGCTCCGTCAGCGTGTACTCGACGCGCGGCGGCACCTCGGCGTAGACGCGACGCGTGACGATCCCGTCGCGCTCCAGCGTCCGCAGCGACTGCGTCAGCACCTTCGGGGTGATCCCGGCGACCGCGCTGCGCAGCTGCGAGAAGCGCAGCGTGCCGCGTTCGAGGCTGAGGACGATCAGCACGGTCCACTTGTCGCCGATGCGGTCGAGCACCTGCCGGCTCGGGCAGTCGGAGCTGTACGGGTCGGCCGCGAGCTCGGTGATCGTCATTACTCTCCTTCAGGTGCCTACCGTACTTTAAGGTGCTCACTCTCCAATGGGAAGTGATGCGGCGATATTCCGGTTCTTACCGGCAGCAGCCACCACCGAC
>JAATFK010000136.1 GCA_015655225.1 Solirubrobacterales bacterium
CGTTCGGCGAGATCGACATGCCGTTGTCGTTCAGCACGACGACCATCGGGGTGCCGAGCCCGCCGGCCTGGTGGATCGCCTCGAAGGCGACGCCGCCGGTCATCGCGCCGTCGCCGATCACCGCGACGACCTTGCCGTCGGCGCCGATCCCGTGGCGCATCGCCTCTCTGATCCCGACGCCGTAGCCGATCGAGGTCGAGGCGTGACCCGCGCCCATGATGTCGTGCTCGGACTCGTCGATCGAGCAGAACGGCGTCAGGCCGCCGTACTTGCGGATCGTCGCGAGCTCCTCGCGCCGGCCGGTCAGCACCTTGTGCGGATAGGCCTGGTGACCGACGTCCCAGAGGATCTTGTCGCGCGGCGACTCCAGCACCGAGTGGAGCGCGACCGCCAGCTCGCACGTGCCGAGGTTGGCGCCGAAGTGGCCGCCGATCTCGCCGACCGTGTCGATGATGTGCTCGCGCACCTCCTGCGCAAGCTGCTGGAGCTGGTCCTCGGAGAGGCCCCGAAGGTCGTTCGGTCCGTCGATCCGTGACAGCAGGTTCTCGTTCGCGCTCATCAGTTCGTCCGGGTGTAGATGAAGTCGGTGATCTGCTCGAGCTGGTCGGTGTGGCCGTCGGGGGCCGCCTCGGCCAGCGACGCACGGGCGTTGTGGTGGGAGTCGGCAGCGAGCTCGCGGGCCCGCTCCAGCCCGAACTCGCTCACGTACGTGCGCTTGCCGAGCCGCTCGTCGCTGCCCTGGGGCTTGCCGAGCGCGTCGTCGGTCCCGGTCACGTCGAGGATGTCGTCGACGATCTGGAACAGCACGCCGAGCTCGCTGGCGAAGCTTTGGAAGGCGCTCATTGTGGCAGGTCCGCTGACGCCCGCAAGGAGCAGCGGACAGAGGATCGACGCGCCGATCAGGCGGCCGGTCTTGAGGGCATGGAGCTGGCGCAGGCCGTCGGCCCCGCCGCGTGCGGTCGCGGTCACATCCAGGTACTGCCCGCCGACCATCCCGTTCACGCCCGTCGCGGTCGCCAGCTCGGCGGCGGCGGCGAGCACGGCGCTCGGCTCCCCCTCCTGAAACAGCATCACGTGGCGGAAGGCCTCGGCGTAGAGCCCGTCGCCGGCGAGGATCGCGACGTTCTCACCGAACGCTCTGTGGCAGGTCGGGCGGCCGCGACGCAGGTCGTCGTCGTCCATCGCCGGGAGGTCATCGTGGATCAGCGAGTAGGTGTGGATCAGCTCCAGCGCGGCGGCTATCGGCATCATCCGCTCCTTCGGCACGTCGATCGCACGGGCCGTCGCGAGCGCGAGCACCGGGCGGATCCGCTTGCCGCCGGCGAGCAGCGAGTAGCGCATCGCGTCCTGTAGGCCGCCGACCGCCTCGATCCCGGGATCGATGAAGGACATCTGCTCGAGGTAGGACTGGACCTCGAGCCGCAGCTCGTCGGGGTACCGGGTGATGCCGATGCCAGCGCTCATGCGCGTGCTCCAGCGGCGACCGGCGCGGCTGGCGCCGCGGGCGTGCCGTCGGCGGCGGCACGGACGCGCCGCTCCAGCTCGCCCGCGGCGTCGCCGGCGATCCGGGCGCACTCCTCGACGACGCGCGCCGCCTGCTGGGGCTCCAGCTCACCGCCGCGCAGCTGGGCGGCGGCCTCCTGGAGCTGCTGGGTCAGGAACGTGAGCTGGTCGACGCTCATGCGGGCCCTCCGGTCGGGGCCGCCTGGTCGCGCAGGACGGCGGCCAGGATGCCGTTGACGAAGCTCGGCGCCTCGGCGCCGCAGTAGGCCTTCGCGGTCTCGACCGCTTCGGAGATCGCACCCTCGGGCGGGATCGGCTGCGTCGCGGGAACGTCGCCGGGGTGGAGCATCTCCAGCAGGCTGACGCGGAGGATCGAGCGCTCCAGCGGCGCGATCCGGGACAGCGACCAGCCCTGGGCGAAGCGGCTGATCAGCTCGTCCAGCTCGGGCTGACGGGCGAGCGTCGCCTCCGCCAGGGAGCGCATGAAGGGCGCCGCGTCGTTCGGGAGCGTGTCGTCCAGCGGGCGGCCGGTGAGGTCGTGCTGGTAGAGGGCGAACACGGCTCCGCGTCGCTGCTCGCTACGGCGCACGACGCGCGCCTACGCCCGCGACACGTAGGCGCCGGAGCGCGTGTCGACGCGGACTCTGTCGCCGATGTTCACGAACAGCGGCACCGTCACCTGCGCGCCGGTCTCGAGCGTCGCGGGCTTCTGCCCGCCGCCGGAGGCGGTGTCGCCCTTGACGCCCGGCTCGGTCTCGGTGACCTCGAGGTCGACCGCGCTCGGGAGCTGGATGTCGGACGGCAGGTCGTCGATGTAGAGCAGCTCGACGTCGTCGTTCGGGCGGGTCCACTGGAGCGCGTCGGCGAGCGTCGCCTGCGGGATCGCGACCTGCTCGAAGCTCTCGCTGTCCATGAAGTGGGCGTCCTGGCCGTCGCTGTAGAGGAACTGCATGCGACGGACCTCGGTGCGGATCGAGCGGAACTTCTCGCCGGCGCGGAAGGTGCGGTCGATCACGTTGCCGTCGCTGGAGCGCCGCAGCTTCGTGCGGACGAAGGCCCCACCCTTCCCCGGCTTCACGTGCTGGAACTCGAGCACCTTGAAGATCGTGCCGTCGACCTCGATGTGATTGCCGTTCTTGAGCTGGTTCGTGGAAATCATCTGCAGAGGATTCTAGGCCGACCCGCGGTCGCGAGCTTAGACGAGCCCCGAGCTGAGGTGATCTCCGGGTCGATAGGACCCGGAGATCGGCTCAGGTGGCGCGCCGGCGGCCGCGATGCGCTGCACTGACGTGATGATCTCCCGCCTCGCCACGACCGCGACACTGTCGTTTGCGCTCATGGCGGCGCTGAGCGGGTCGCTCGCCGGTCGTCGCGCCGCGCCGTCGCCGCCAAGCGGACGTTCCTGATCCGCCTCAGACCGGGGCGCTACGGGGTGCGCGCCGAGGGCGCCGGCTGGGACTCCTTCGCCGATCCCCCGCACCGCGAGCATCCGCGAGCGGCGTGCCAGCACACGTCGGCGACGCACCCGTTCGACGGCGCGCCGGCCGCGACGATCGACGTGGTGGCCCACCGCCGCACGCGGATCGTCTGCATCGTCAGCTTCCCGTGAGCCGGGTCAGCCCGGCTCCGCCGCCCGATACCGCAGCCCGTCGAGGGCGAGGTCGAGGATCTGCTCGATCTGGTCGGGGTCGGCGCCGCGGATCGCGGCGATCCCGCCGACCAGCCGGCCGACCTGCGGGAAGTCGGTGTCGGCGCGCACGACGCCGGCCTCCTGCGCCCGGCGCAGCAGCGGCTCGCCGGCAGCGATGATCGCGGCGCGGCTGGTCGCGAAGACGTCGGCGTCGTGGTCGATGTAGAGGATCAGCTCCTCCCCCAGCGCCCGCTTCGTGACGGCGTAGCGGACGTAGCGCCGCAGCCAGTCGACGAGCGCGTCCCACGGCGGCTCGCCGGCGAGGTCGTCGGCCCACTGCTGCATCGCCCGCACCTCGTCCACGTACGCCGCCTCCAGCAAATCCTGCCGCGTCGGGAAGTGGCGGTCGAGCGTCCCGATCCCGACTCCCGCCCGCCGCGCGACGTCCTCCAGCGAGGCGCCCGAGCCGTCCTCCGCGAACGCGTCCCGCGCGGCCTGCAGCAGCTTCTCGTAGTTGCGGCGCGCGTCGGCCCGCATCGGGCGCGGCGGCGTGTTGCTGGGGGTGGCGGGATCGGGCATCGGAACAGGGTCTCTCATGAAGCGGAGGCTGCCTCCGCTATCATCGTCGACACGACCAGCGGGGTGCGCCGGGCGCCGTCTGGAGGTCCCCTCCAGGTTAGCTGCCCCACCCGCTCGCCACCCGCTCCCGCCTCGACCAAGGAGACCTCGCGATGCCTCGCACCTGGCTCATCACCGGCACCTCTCGCGGACTCGGCCGCGACCTCGCGGAGGCGGTCCTCGACGCCGGCGACCGGCTCGTCGCGACCGCCCGCCGCCCCGAGCAGCTCGCCGACCTCGTCGCCCGCGCTCCCGAGCGCGCCCGCGCGATCGCGCTCGACGTGACCGACCGCGCGGCCGCCGACGCCGCCGTCGCCACCGCCGTCGAGGCGTTCGGCTCCCTGGACGTGGTCGTCAACAACGCCGGCTACGCGAACGTCCAGTCGCTCGAGGACGTCAGCGAGGAGGACTTCCGCGCGCAGGTCGAGACGAACCTCTGGGGCGTCATCAACGTGACGCGCGCCGCGCTCCCCGTCCTGCGCGAGCAGCGCTCCGGCCACGTGATCCAGATCTCCTCCGCCGGCGGGCGCATCACGGCGCCGGGGATCGGTCCCTACCAGACCTCGAAGTGGGCGGTCGAGGGCTTCTCCAGCGTCCTCGCGCAGGAGGTCGCGCCGCTCGGGATCCACGTCACGCTGATCGAGCCGGGCGGCTTCCGCACCGACTGGGCGGGATCCTCGATGACCGTCAACACGATCCGCGACGCCTACCGCCCGACCGTCGGGAGACGGGTCGAGCGGATGGCGAGAGGGATCGATCCGCTCGGCGATCCGCGCAAGGCGGCGCGGGCGATCCTCCAGGTCGCGACGCTCGACGACCCGCCGCTGCGGCTGCTGCTCGGCAGCGACGCCTACGCGCTCGTGCGCGCCGCCGACGAGGCGAGAATCGCCAGCGACGAG
>JAATFK010000173.1 GCA_015655225.1 Solirubrobacterales bacterium
CAATCGTGATTGGACGCCGTCCGCAGCTCGACCTTCGTGTCTTCGCTCCGGCGCCGGACGCGACCGTCGCGTCCGCGACTCGCGCGTCGCGTCCCGTCTGGAGCGGCGGCGAGTGGCGAGAGACGTCGATCTACGACCGTCTCGCGCTTCCCGTCGGCGCCCAGATCGCCGGTCCGTGCGTCCTGCAGCAGCCCGACACCACGATCTTCGTCGAGCCGGGCTTCGACGCCCGCGTCGACGAGCTGGGCAACGTCGTGATCGAGCGATGAGCGCGGAGGGAGACGGCACGGCGGTCCTCCTGATCGACCTCCAGAACGACTTCCTCGCCGCCGACGGCGCGTATGGCCGCGCCGGTCTCGGCGCGCCGTCGCTCGCGGCGCTGCCGGGACGGCTCGCACCCGTGCTCGACGCCGCCCGGCAAGGCGGCGTGCCGATCGTCTCCGCGCAATTCACCCTGACGCCGGTGCGCGGGGGGCTCCCGTTGATCTCCGCGCATCTGCGCGAGCGACGGTCGTTTCTGACGGCCGGTGACTTCCAGCCGGGCTCGCGCGGCCACGCGCTCGTCGATGAGTTGTCGCCTGCGGACATCGTCGTCCAGAAGGTCGCGTATTCGGCGTTCTACATGTCGAGCCTCGAGTTCGTGTTGCGGGCGCTCGGCATTCGATCGTTGATCGTCGCCGGCATCCTCACGAACGGCGGCGTCGCATCCACCGTCCGCGACGCCCACGTGCGCGGTTACGAGACGTTCCTCCTGAGCGACGGCTGCGCGGACTTCGACGTGGGCGCGCACGACATCGCGCTGCGCTCGCTCGCGGGCATCAGCCGCGCGCTCGACTGCGAGCAGGCCGCGGCGCGACTGGACGCGACCGTCTGACGTCCGGCGTCAGGCGCGCGGCGACGCCGGCGCGGCGGTGGCCCGCTCCGCCAGGAGGTTGGTGACGCGACGCGCGGCTGCCTTCACGAGCGGCGTGAAGAGGGCGACAGCGTCGTCGTCGAACCGCGTCACGGGCCCGCAGATGCTGATCGCGCCGGTCACCGCGCCGTCGAAGCTGAAGACCGGCGCGGCGACGCTCGCGGCCCCCTGCTCGCGCTCCCCGCGCGAGACCGCGACGCCCGCGGCGTGGATCGTGTCGAGGTCGCGATCGAGGCCTTCGGGGTCGATCGTTGTCTCGGGCGTCAACCGCGCCAGCGGCGCCCGCAGGATCCGCTCGCGCAGCTCCGTGGGGGCGAACGCGAGGATCGCCTTGCCGCTGCTGCCGGCGTGCAGCGGGAAGGTGCGACCGAGCTCGACGGTCATGCGGATCTCGCGGAGGCTGACGACCTGGTCGATATAGACGCGCGCGGTGCCGACGAGCAGCGAGACGGTCGTCGTCTCCTCGGTTTCGACCTGCAGCTCGGCCAGGACCGGCTGCGAGACGACCCGCAGATCGAGGTCCTGCAGCGCGCGCGCGCCGAGGGCGGCGACGGCCGGACCGAGCATGTACGAGCTGCGGCCGGCGTCGACGGCGAGCAACTGGCGCGAGACGAGCGACTGCAGGATGCGATGGACGACCGCCTTGCTGATGCCGAGGTGGCGCGCGATCGTGGTAACCCCGATGGGCCCAGGGTCGGAGACGAACATCAACAGCACGTCGCCGACGCGCGCGGCCGACTGGGTCCCCCCGCCCGGTACCTCCTCCGAGCGCAAAGGCGTGATGGCTTGCTGGTCGCGGACGGCGCCCATTGCGGTTCTCCCCTCAGTTCCTGACGACGGTGCGCCGTGAGGGCGCAAGGAGAGCATAGACGGGTCATCGACGGGCTCGAGGGACTCGTGCTCGGCGCTCACACGACCCCTCTTCTCCTCAGCTCCCGAAGCTGATCGGCGTCGATCCCCAGAGGCCCGTAGACCTCCTCGTTGTGGGCGCCGAGGGGCGCGCCGGTCCAGTGGATCTTGCCCGGCGTCCCGGACAGCCGGAAGAGCACGTTCTGCATTCTCACGCTGCCGAAATCGGGGTCCGGGACCGAGACAATCGAGTCGAGCGCGGCGTATTGCGGATCGGCCATCACGTCGCGGATGTCGTAGATCGGCGCGACTGCCGCCTGCGCCTCGCCGAACGCGGCGATCACCTCGTCGGCGTCCCGCTCCGCCACCCAGCTGCCGACCGCCGCGTCGAGCACGTCGGCGTGCTGCGCGCGGCCGCGGCCGCTGGCGAACCACGCCTCCTCGAGCAGCTCGGGGCGCCCGACGAGGCGGATCACGCGCTCGGCGATCGCCTGGGCGCTGGTGGACACCGCGAGCCAGCGGCCGTCACGCGTGCGGTAGGTGTTGCGGGGCGCGTTGTTGACCGAGCGGTTGCCGGTCCGCTGCTGCACGATCCCGAGCTGGTCGTAGACCGTCGGCTGGGGGCCGAGGATGGTGAGGATCGGCTCGATCAGGGAGACGTCGACCACTTGCCCGACGCCGGTCCGTTCGCGCGCCTGCAGGGCGGTCATGACTGCGAACGCGGTCGTAAGCGCCGCGATCCCGTCGGCCAGCCCGAACGGCGGAAGCGTCGGCGGCCCGTCCGGCTCGCCGGTGATCGCGGCGAAGCCGCTCATCGACTCTGCGAGCGTCCCGAAGCCCGGCAGTCTCGCCATCGGGCCACGCTGGCCGAAGCCCGTGACGCGCGCGAGCACGAGGCGCGGATTGCGCTCGTGGAGCGTGGCCGGGGCGAGGCCCCAGCGCTCGAGGGTGCCGGGTCGGAAGTTCTCGATCAGGACGTCGGCCTCGTCGACCAGGCGCAGCAGGAGGTCGCGGCCGGCGGGGTCGCCCAGGTAGCACGTGACGGCCCGCTTGTTGCGTCCGAGCAGCTTCCACCAGAGGCCGATCCCGTCCTTCGCGTGGCCGTGGCCGCGCGCGGGATCGCCCCCTCTTGGGTGCTCTAGCTTCACCACCTCGGCGCCGAAGTCGCCGAGCAGCGTGGCCGCCAACGGCCCCGCGAAGAGAGTGGACGCATCGATCACTCTGAGGCCGTCCAGCGCTGCGGCGCCGTCCCCGATCGGGCGCGCGTCGACGCTCATGTCGCCGCTGCCGAGTGTTTCGACAAAAGGAACAAAGGCTTCTTCCATTCGTATGTTGACGAGCGGTGAAGGTAGTGATTTACTCGCCAATGTCAAGAGTGACAGTGATCTTCGCCCGGCGAGGAAAGATCAAAGGCGTTCCGGCTAACGGAACAATTCAAACCGAGTTGGCGAGCAAGGTTCCTCGCGCAGCTCCGGGAGTCATCGCGTGACGCGCTACCTCATCCGCCGTTTCATCCGCTCGCTGATCATCTTCGCGGCCGCCGCGACCGCCATCTTCTTCATGGTCCGGCTCGCGCCCGGGAACCCGGCACGCCTCTACTTGGGGCTCGAGGCGTCGCCGCAGGCGATCGCCGCCAAGAGCCACGAACTCGGCCTCGACCGGTCGCTGCTGGCGCAGTACGGAAGCTTCCTCGGCAACCTCGTCCGTGGGGACCTCGGCACGTCGGTGCGCGGCGGTGAGTCGGTCTGGTCGCTCGTGCTCCAGCGCGCGCCGGTGACGATCGAGCTGACCTTGCTCGCGGTCGCGCTCTCCTCGGCGCTCGCGATCGTGCTCGGGATGCTCGCCGCGGCCAAGCGCGACTCGCTCCGCGACGCGACGATCCGGGTCGGGACGGTCGTCGCGATCTCGATCCCGAACTTCTGGCTCGCCCTCATCTTCGTGCTGCTGTTCGGGCTTTGGCTGCCGGGGGTCCTGCCGCCGAGCGGCTGGGTCTCGTTCAGCTCGGACCCGATCGGCAACCTTCAGCACGCGATTCTGCCCGTGATCGTGCTGGGGCTTCCGAACCTCGCGATCGTGACGCGCACGTTGCGCGTCTCGATGCTCGAGACGCTCGACCATGACTACGTCACCTTCGGGCGCTCGCGCGGTCTCGGCGAGCGTCGCCTGCGCCGCGCGTTCGCTCTTCCGAACGCGGTGATCCCGACGACCACGGTGATCGGGCTGGCGGTCGGGCTACTGATCAGCGGCACTGTGATCGTCGAGGAGGTCTTCTCGATTCCCGGCGTCGGCCGCCTGATGGTCGACTCCTTCCAGGAGAAGGACTATCCGGTGGCGATCGGCGCCACGCTCTTCGTCGCTTTCGCGTTCATCGTCGTGAACTTCGTCGTGGACGTGCTCTACGCGTTCCTGAATCCACGGATCAGAGACCTCTACGCACGGGGAGGGCTGGCGGGTGCCTGAGGTGTCGAGCACGCTCCCGACCGGGACCGCGACGCAGGTGCGCGCCGATCGGCGCCCTGGCCGGGTGCGGCGCGTCGGACGCCGCGCCGTCGCGATCGTCAACCACAACCGGCTCACGCGCATCGGCTTCCTGCTGACCGCGCTCTTCGTCCTGATCGCCGTGGTCGGCCCGATGATCCTCGGCGACGGGACGAAGCAGGACGCCGGCATCCTCCTGTCGCCCAGCGGGGCACATCCCTTCGGCACCGACGACCTCGGTCGCGACCTGCTCACGCGCAGCGTCGCGGGGTCGCGCGTGTCACTGTTCGTCGCGCTCGGGAGCGTCGGCCTGGGCCTGCTGGTGGCGCTGCCGATCGGGCTCGTGGCCGGCTACTTCGGCGGCACGTGGATCGACGAGCTGCTGATGGGCTTCGTCGATGTGATCCTCGCGCTGCCGCTGTTCGTGCTGGGCCTCTTCCTGCTCGGCATCACCGGCACCGGCGGGTCCCAGGTCGGTCCCGTCTTCGTCTCGGCCACGCTCAAGGTGGTCGTCGTCATCGCGGTCGGCGCGATGCCGTTCTTCGCCCGCGTCGCGCGCGCCGCGACACTCAACGAACGACAGGAGGACTACGTCAACTCACTCCGCGTCCTCGGCGTGCCCCGCTGGAAGATCATCTTCGGCGAGGTGCTCCCGAACGTGCTGCCACCCGTCATGGTGCAGGCCTTTCTCTGGATGGCGATCGCGATCTTCGCGGAGGCTGCCCTCAGCTTCCTCGGGCTTGGGATCCAACCGCCGGAGGCCACGCTCGGCAACATCCTCAGCGACGCCAGCTCGTACATGTTGACTGGCGCATGGTGGTACTCGGTCCTCCCGGGCGCCTTCCTCTCGCTGATCATCGTCGGCCTGAATCTCGTCGGAGACGGCCTCTCCGACGCACTCGACCCAGATCTCCGCACCTAGCCCCTAAGTGAGGTTCTTTCGGTGGTTCCCAACAACGCAGACGAGCATGATCCGCTCGAGTCGCTTCTCAATCGACGCCAAGTGCTACGCGGAGGAGCGGCCCTCGGCATCAGCGCCGGGCTCGCGAGCCTGCTCGCCGCGTGCGGGGGCACGAGCAGCTCCACGAGCACGGGCAGCAGCAGCAGCAGCAGCTCGGGGGGCACGCTGTCGGACCAGCTCGTCGTCAACCTGGCAGACGAGCCGCCGACCTGGAACACGCTGGACAACAACATCCAGTACCTGCGGTGGGTCACCGATCAGGTGCAGGAGACGCTCTACGGCTTCGACGACGAATTGAGAACGATCCCGATCCTGGCGGACGGGATGCCGGTGCAGAACGGCAGAACCGCGACGATCAGAATCAGAAGAGGCATCACCTTCCAGAACGGCGACCCTCTGACGGCCGAGCACGTGGCCGCCACGTTCAACGCGGCGAGAGGTCAAGGAAGAATCTGGGCCGGTGCCCTCAGCAGCTTGGTGAGAGCCGAGGCGGTCGATGACCTGACCACCAGATTCACCTTCAAGCCGCCCTATACGGGCCTGGTCGACCGCGCGTCGATCATCCCGATCATGCACAGAGACTTCCTGAGAGTCTCCAACAAGGCGATGGGCACCGGCCCATACCAGTGGGACTCGTATGTCAGAGGCTCCCAGGTCACGCTCAGAGCCTGGGACAGATATCGCGACGGGGCGCCGAAGACCGCGAGAATCCTCTTCCAGATCGTTCCCGACTCCGCGACGCAGCTCGTGAACCTGCTGCGGGGCGACTGCGACATCCTGCCGATGCCGGCCTACGCGCAGGTGCCGTCGCTGAGAAAGAACAAGAAGGTGACCGTCTACGACGTGCAGGCTCCCGTCGACATCTTCTTCTGGCTGTCGGAGAGAATGATCCCGGACGTCCGCGTGCGGCAGGCGATCGCCTACGCGATGGACCGCAGAAGAGTCGTCGAGATCGCGTACAACGGGCTGGCGGATCCCGGCGAGGGCCCGATCCCGCCGTCGGCCGACGGGTACAGATACGCGGAGAGACTCTTCAGCGCCGAGCCCGACTACGACAGAGCGCGTGCGCTGCTGAGAGAGGCCGGCGTCGACTCGTTCAGATTCATCTACATCTCCACGGTCGAGCCGCAGCAGAAGGCGATGGCCCAGGTGCTCCAGCAGAGCTGGGCGGAGGTCGGGTTGGTCGCGGACCTCCAGCTCTCGACGTACGCCGCCTGGCAGTCGGCCTGGACCACCGGCAGATGGGGCATCTCGACGCTGTTCTCGATGGACGGGTTCTCCTCGGGCCGCGGAGGTTGGTCGATGACGAACCCCCTCTCCAGCACCAATCCGATCAACTTCGGCAGATTCTCGGACAGACGGATGGACCAGGTGCTCGCCGGGGTGAACGACGCGCCGAGCTCCGAAGCCCGCAACAGACTATGGGGCGAGGCGAGCACGATCGCGCAGCAGCAGGTCGCGATGGTCCCACCGGTGTACCCGCGCTTCACCGCCGCGGTCGGCACGGACGTGAAGAACCTGCCGATCGCGCAGTTCGGGGTCACCCGCCTCGACCTCAAGAACGTCACCGTCCAGCAGTGAGGACCGGGCGATGGCTCCGATGACAAACGACACCGCCGTCCGCACCGACGTCGCGTCCTCCCCGGCGCCGGTGGTGCTGTCCGTCGAGAACCTCGACGTCACGTACCCCCGCCGCGGCGGCGACGTCGCGGCGGTCCGCGGGGTCACGTTCCAACTGCACGAGGGCGAGGCGCTCGGGATCGTCGGCGAGACCGGCAGCGGGAAGACGACCACGATGAGCGCGCTGCTGCGGCTGCTGCCGCAGCGCGCGCTCGTGCGCGCCGACGCGATGCGGCTCGGAGACCGCGACCTGACGGCGCTCAGCGACGGCGAGCTGCGGCGCCTGCGCGGACGGGAGCTGAGCCTGATCCCGCAGCGCCCGATGACGTCGCTCAGCCCCGTGACGCGACTCGGCAAGCAGCTCGAGCGGCTCGACCGTCGCCCGGGCGGCGCCGCCGCGCCGCGCCCGGAGCTCTCCGCGCTGCTCGCGCGCGTCGGGCTGGGACCGCTCGCCGAGCGGCTGCGGGCCTACCCGCACGAGTTCTCCGGTGGACAGCTCCAGCGAATCCTGATCGCGATCGCGTCGCTCGCGCCGCAGCCGCAGATCCTGTTCGCCGACGAGCCGACGGCGACGCTGGACGTGACCGTCCAGGGCCAGATCCTCGCGCTGCTGAGCGAGCTGCGCGCGGAGCTGGGCCTGAGCCTCGTGATGATCACGCACGACCTCGGCGTCGTCGCGCAGACGTGCGACCGCGTGATCGTGATGCAGAGAGGCGAGATCGTCGAAACGGCATCGGTGCAGGAGCTGTTCGCACGTCCGCGCCACCCGTACACGGCGCAGCTGCTGGCGGACCTGACGCGCCCGCCTGCGGTCCGCGGACGGTCCGCGAGCGGCGATCCAGCCGCGCCGCGACTCCGCGTGGCCGGCGTCTCATGCAGCTACGCCCGTCCTGGTACCCGGCGGCGCGGCGGCCGGCAGGCGGTTCCCGCGGTCCAGGACGTCTCGCTCACGATCCCGGCGGGAGAGACGCTCGCGCTCGTCGGCGAGTCCGGCTGCGGCAAGTCGACGCTCGCGAAGGCGCTCGTCGGGTTGCTCACGCCGGTCGCCGGCACGATCATGCTTGACGGCCTCGACGTCACCCGCGAGCGCGTTGGTCGCGGCCAGCGGTCGGGACTGCAGCTCATCTCCCAGAATCCGTTCTCGTCCCTTAACCGGCGGCGGACGATCGCGCACGCTTTGACGCAGGCGCTGGCGGTGCGCGGGGCGACTCCCGCCGACGAGCGCGAGCAGCGGGCGCGGGAGCTGCTGGAGCAGGTCGGCCTCGACGCCTCGCACCTCGGCCGCTACGCGAGCGAGCTGAGCGGCGGGCAGCTGCAGCGCGTGGCGATCGCACGCGCGCTTGCCGCCGAGCCGCGAACGCTGGTGCTCGACGAACCGACCGCCAGCCTCGACGTCAGCGTCACGGCGCGGATCGTCGACCTGCTCGTCGAGCTGCAGGGCCGCCTCGGCCTGACCTACGTCTGGATCACCCATGAGATCGACGTCGCCCGCCACGTGAGCGAGCAGACCGCGGTCATGTACCTGGGCCGGATCGCTGAGCAGGGACCTACCGAGCAGGTCCTGCACCGGCCTCGCCACCCCTACACGGCGTCGCTGCTGGCGTCGATGCCCGTCCCCGACCCGACGCGGCGCGCGACGTTCAGACCGCTCGCTGGCGAGGTTCCCTCGCCGCTGAGCCCGCCGTCGGGCTGCGTCTTCCGGACGCGCTGCCCGATCGCGCAGGACGAGCGCTGCGCGACCGAAGTGCCTGAGCTGCGCCGCGCCGGGGCGAGCAGCTCCGCGTGTCACTTTGCCGACGACGTCGCTCCGCGCCTCGCGGCCGCCGGCACGCCCCCAATCGCCTGAAAGGACTCCATGGGCATCTTGACCAACAAACAGGGCTTCATGTATCCGCAGACGCCCGAGGGACGCGCAAGCCTCCTCGACGTGATGACCGAGCCGACGCACCGGATCGCGGGCAACAGCCTGATCATCGCCTTCGAGGCCGATCCCGAGGTGCTGCGGCGCTACGTTCCCGAGCCGCTGGAGCTCGACGGCTCCGGTCTCGTCTACCTGCGGACCTACGACGCGATCGTCTACACGGATCGCATGAGCGAGGAGGACATCGCCGAGGAGCGCCTCAGCTTCACCGAGAACTTCTTCTGGATCCCCTGC
>JAATFK010000687.1 GCA_015655225.1 Solirubrobacterales bacterium
CGCAGCACCTCGCCGCCGTCGAGCCGCTCGAGGCCGAGCGCGAGGCGCGCGGTCGTGCACTTGCCCGAGCCGGACTCCCCGACGATGCCGAGCGTCTCGCCCTGACCCAGGTCGAAGGAGACCCCGTCGACGGCGCGGGTGACCCGTCCGTCGGGCGTGCGGAAGCGCTTGACGAGGTCGCGCGCCTGCAGCAGCGGGCCGTCGGTGGTGTGCGCCGGCGAGGCGAGCGCGTGCTCCGGCACGGCGACGGGGCTGAGGGCGCGGCCGCGGGTGTGTTCGCTGGGCACGGCCGCGATGAGGGCCCGGGTGTACTCGTGCTGCGGGCGGCCGAGGACGTCGGCGGCCGGGCCCTCCTCGACCACCTCGCCGCCGCGCATGACGACGATGCGGTCGGCCAGCCGCGCGACGACCGACAGGTCGTGGCTGATGAGGACCAGCGCCGCCCCGCGTGGCGTCATCTTCTCGAGCTCCTCGAGCACCTGCGCCTGCACGGTCACGTCGAGCGCGGTGGTCGGCTCGTCGGCGATCACGATGTCGGGGTCGAGCGCGATCGCCGAGGCGATGAGCGCCCGTTGCCGCAGGCCGCCGGAGAGCTGATCAGGACGCTGCCGCGCCCGTGCCCCCGCGAGCGGCACGCCGACCCGCTCGAGGAGGTGGAGCACGCGCTGGCGACGGGAGGCGCGGTCGCCCCAGCGGTGCAGCCGGAGCGCCTCCGCGATCTCGGCCCCGACGCGGCGCAGCGGGTCGAGGGAGACGAGCGCGTCCTGCAGGATGAAGCCCACCTCGCGTCCGCGGAGCCGGCGCCAGTCGCGGGCGCGAAGGGTGCGGACATCGCGGCCGTGGATCTCGAGCGCGTCGGCCTCGATCACGGCCCCGCGGCCCGTCAGCCCGACGAGCGAGCGCGCGGTGACGCTCTTGCCGGAGCCGGACTCCCCGACGATCGCGACGCAGGCGCCCGCTCGGAGCTCGAACGAGACGCCGCGCACCACCTCGCGGCGCGCGCCGCCGATGTCGAATCCCACGCGCAGGTTCTCGACGCGCAGCCGCACGGCCGGCGCCTCCACGGCCGCGCCGGATGCGACGCGGTGCTCGGTGATGGTCACGGGCGCTCCCCTTTCTCGAGCCGCAGCTGCAGGTGCCGGCCGATCGTGGTCGCGGCCAGCGCCACCGCCACGATCACCAGGCCGGGGATCACGAGCAGCCACGGCGCCTGCACGATGTAGCTGCGCCCCGCGTCGAGCAGGGCGCCCCACTCGGAGGCCGGCGGCGCGACCCCGAGGCCGAGGAACGACAGGCTCGACGCCCACACGATCGACTGCCCGACCGACAGCGCGAAGATCGCGATGAGCGGGCGGATCGCGTTCGGCAGGATGTGCGCGCGGATGATGCGGCCGGTCGAGTGGCCGAGCGCCACCGCCGCCTCGACGTAGGGCGAGCGGCGCGCCCCGAGGATCTGACCGCGCACCATGCGCGCGTAGCCGGGCGCGGTCCCGATGCCGACGGCGAACACCTCGGTCAGCGCCGACGGTCCCGCGATCGCGATGAGCAGGAGCGCGAGCAGCAGCGCCGGGAACGAGAACATGACCTCGATGAGGCGGTCCACCACCGCGGCGATGGGGCGCGGCGCGAGGGCGGCGATCGCGCCGATGACGAGCGCGAGGCCGACGCCGACCGCGGCGGCGCCGATCCCGATGAGGAGCGACAGTGCGGCGCCGAAGATCACGCGGCTGAACAGGTCGCGCCCCTGCTCGTCCGTGCCGAACCAGTGCGCGGCCGACGGGCCCTGCAGGGCCGCGGCGTAGTCCGAGGCGGTCGGCGAGAACGGCGCGAGCAGCTGGGGCGCGACCGCCGCGACGACGAGGAGCACGGCGAACAGCACCCCGAGGTACAGGTCCCAGGGCCGGCGGAGCAGGGTGCGCGTGAGGGGACGCGCGGGGGCGGCGGTGCGGACGGCGGTCACGAGGTCCTCCCGAGGCGGGGGTCGACGATCGTGTACACGATGTCGACCAGCAGGTTGGCGAGCACGTAGACGATCGCGACGAGCGTGACGATCCCGACGACGACGGGAAGGTCCTGCTCGTTCACGGCCTGGACGAGCACGGAGCCGATGCCGGGTCGCGAGAAGACCGACTCGACGACCACGGCGCCCGAGATCGTGGCGCCGAGCGCCCATCCCGAGAGCGTGATCGCGGGGATCACCGCGTGCCGCAGCACGTGCCGCAGGCGCACGGCGAGGTCGCCCATCCCGCGCATCCGCGCGGTGAGCACGAACGGCTGGTCGAGAGCGCGCTCGAACTCCGCACGCACGCTCTGCGCCATGAAGCCGGCGAGCGGGATCGCGAGAGTGAAGGCGGGCAGCACGATGCCCGCGGGTCCGGTGCCGCCGAGCACGGGGAACCAATGCAGGGTCGCCGCGAACACGAGCAGCAGGATCACGCCGAGCCAGTAGTGCGGCAGTCCGGCGGCCGTGACGTCGACCAACGACCCGACGCCGCCGAGCGCCCGCCCGCGGCCCGCGGTGAGGGTCACCCACACGACCATGAGCACCCAGGCGATCGCGATCGCCACGAGCGAGAGCACGAGGGTCGCGCCGAGCTGCTCGCCGATGATCGCCGTGACGGGCCGGTACTGCTGGTAGGAGGTGCCGAAGTCGCCCCCGACGAGGCCGCGGAGGTAGTCGACG
>JAATFK010000665.1 GCA_015655225.1 Solirubrobacterales bacterium
CTGGCGGTCGTCGTCCCGCGCCCCGGCGAGCCGGCGCCGGAGCCGGACGAGCTGATCGCCTGGGCCCGCGAGCGGGTCGCGCACCACAAGCGACCGCGGCTGGTGGCGGTCGTCGACGAGCTGCCGCTCGGCCCCAGCCGGAAGGTCCTCAAGCGCGAGCTGCGCGAGCGCTTCGCGGCGCTTGCCGATGGCGCTTCCGGGTAGCTGTTCCTCTGCACCGCAACGACAGGAGGAACGTCATGGCACAGGACCTGCACGGCAAGCACGTCGCTTTCCTCGCGGCCGACGGCGTCGAGCGCGTCGAGCTGGAGCAGCCACGCGAGGCGCTCGACGACGCGGGCGCCACCACCACGCTGCTGTCGATCCACGACGGCGAGATCGTCGCCCGCAACGGCGACCTCGAGCCGGCCGGCACCTTCAGAGTCGACGGCCTGGTCGCCGACGCGGCGGTCGACGACTTCGACGCCCTCGTCCTCCCGGGCGGGACCGTCAACCCCGACAGACTGCGGATCGACACGGACGCGGTCGCGTTCGTCCGCGACTTCTTCGACAGCGGCAAGCCGATCGGCGCGATCTGCCACGGACCGTGGACGCTGCTGGAGGCGGGCGTCGTCAGAGGCCGCACGATGACGGCGTGGCCGAGCGTCCGGAGCGATCTGCGCAACGGCGGCGCGAACGTCGTCGACGAGGAGGTCGTGACCGACGAGGGCCTCGTCACGAGCCGCAGACCGGACGACATCCCGGCGTTCGTCGCGAAGCTCGTGGAGGAGATCGCCGAGGGCGCCCACGTGCGCACCGCGGCGGCCTAGCCGCTGCTGTCGCCGCCGTCTCCCGGCGCGACCCGGCGCAGCAGCGCGACGCCGAGCAGCGCGGCGAGCACGGAGGCGATCAGCACGCCGACCTTCGCCTCGTCCCGCAGGCGCGGGTCGTCGAAGGCGAGATCGGCGATGAAGAGCGAGACGGTGAACCCGATCCCGGCCAGCGACGAGGCGCCGGGCAGGTGCCGCGGGCGGAAGCCCTCCGGCAGCGGCCCGACGCCGAGTCGCACCGCGGCGCTCGTCGCGAGTCCGATCCCGAGCGCCTTGCCGAGCACGAGCCCGGCGATCACGCCGAGCGTCACGGGCGAGCCGAGCGCGTGGCCGAGACGGCCGCCGCCCAGCTCGACGCCGGCGTTCGCGAGCGCGAACAGCGGGATCACGAGGTAGCTGGCGAGCGGGTGCAGCAGCGCCTCGAAGCGCTCGTTCGGCGAGTCGGCGTCGGGGTCAGCGCCCGCGTCGGGCGCGCCGTCGCGCGGGCTGGCCGCGACCAACGCCCCCAGCACGACGCCCGCGATCGTCGGGTGGACGCCCGACTTCAGCGTCGCGACCCACAGCGCCAGCCCGGCGACCGCGTAGACCGGCCCGCTCCAGCGCCACAGCCGCCGGCCGACGACGATCGCGACGAGCAGCCCGCCCGCGACCGCGAGCGCCGTCCCGTCGATCCCGTGCGCGTAGAAGACCGCGATCACGACGATCGCCCCGACGTCGTCGACGATCGCGAGCGTCAGCAGGAACAGCCGCACGCCGGCCGGCGCGCGGCTTCCCAGCAGCGCCAGCGCGCCCAGCACGAACGCGACGTCGGTCGCCATCACGATCCCCCAGCCGTGCGCCCCGCGGCCGCCGAGGTTGACGGCCGTGTAGATCAGCGCCGGCGCGACCATCCCCGCGAGGGCGGCGATCGCCGGGACCGCGGCCGCGCGCCGGTCGCGCAGGTCGCCGATCTCCAGCTCGCGCCGGATCTCCAGCCCGATCACGAAGAAGAAGAGCGCCATCAGCCCGTCGTTGACCCAGTGGCGCAGGTCCTCGTGCAGGGCGAGCCCCGCGACGTCGAGGTTCGCGTGGGTCGACCAGAGGTCGGCGTACTCGTGCTTCAGCGGCGAGTTGGCCCAGACGAGCGCGGCGACGGTCGCCGCCAGCAGGAGGCCGGCGCTGCCGGTCTCGGTCGCGAGGAAGCGGGCCAGCGAGCGGGCGGCTCGGTCATGCCACGGCGTCTGGCCTGGGGCGTCGCGCACCGTCGGGCGCAGTCTACGAGAGCGACGCCTCCCGTCCGCGCGCCAACGCGTAGAGTTGCGGGCGTCTGCGCCGGACCCGCGCGACGCCGACCATGACCGCCAACGACCGCCCCACGTCCACCGGCGCCGCCGCGTTCTCGATCGTCGCCTCCGACGAGGGTGAGGCCTATCGCCTGCGCCTCGCCGGCGAGCTGGACATCGCCGGGATCGAGACCGCCCAAGCGGCGCTCGCGGCCGCCGCCGAGACCGCACCGGCGCGCCTCGTGATCGACCTCTCGGGCCTCGCGTTCATCGACTCCAGCGGCCTGCGCTTCATCATCGCGACGCGCGCGCTCTGCGACGAGCGCGGGATCGAGCTGTCGCTCGTGCCCGGCGGCCTCGCCGTGCAGCGGATCTTCGAGGTCACGCGCCTCGACCAGCTGCTCCCGTTCGCCGACGGCTAGCGGACCCGGCCCCGCTCAGTCGACCGCGAGGACGACGAGCGTCGCGTCGTCCTGCAGCGGCTCGGTCCAGCTCTCGGTGACGGCCCGCTGGATCGCCATCGCGGTCGCCGCCGCGGTGGGCGCGCCGGCCGCCCGGATCGCGTGCCGCAGCCCGTCGACGCCGAAGGTGCCGCCGCCCTCGACGCGGCGCTCGGTGATGCCGTCGGTCACGAGCACGAGGCGCTCGCCGGGGTCGAGTCGCACCTGGCTCGTCGCGTAGCTCGGGGTTCTCTCGCCGCTGCCGAGCGGCGGATGCACCGGCCCGTCGAGCGCGGTGATCGTGCCGTCGGGGTCGACCAGCTGGCCGGCCGGGTGGCCGCAGTTGATCCAGGCGAGCGTCGCCGTCGGGGCGTGCCAGCGTGCGAGGATCGCGGTCACGGAGAAGTCGCGGTTGCCGAGCGCGCGGACGACCTCGTCCATCGAGACGACCGCCTGCACGAGGTCCTGTCCGCTGCGGCGCGCGGCGCGCAGCGCTCCGAGGGCGGCCGCGCCGAGGCCCGCCGCGGTCGGGCCGTGGCCGGCGGCGTCGGCGATCGCGAGCCAGGTGCCGTCGCGGTTCTCGACGAAGTCGAACCAGTCGCCGCCGACCTCGTATGTCGGCAACAGCCCGCCGGCGAGCTGGGCGCCCGTGACGCGCGCGATCCGCGGCGGCAGCAGGTGGTGCTGGACCTCGGCGGCCGCCGTGGTCGGCTTGCGCCGCCGAGCTGACTCGATCAGGTCGGTGTAGTCGTTCGCCAGCTCGAGCGCGGCGGCGCCCTGCTTCGCGATGTCGGCCAGCGAGGTGAGCGGCTGGCCGACGCACAGCAGCAGCCCCAGGACCCGGCCGCGCAGCCACAGCGGCTCGGCGACGCAGCGCGGCAGCTCCTCTCGCAGCCGCTCGTAGAAGCCCGGCAAGCCCTCGGGCACGATCTCGGGGCCGAGCGCGGGCGGCGCCTGCAGCCGCTGCGGGAAGTCCTCCGAGCCGGCGAGCCGCACCAGCTCCGAGCCGTCGATGTCGACGACGTAGAGCGCGACCGCGACGCCCGCGGCGCGGCGCGCCTCGGCGACCAGCTGGTCGGCGATCAGGTGCGGCGGCACCTCGTCGAGGATGTGGGTGACCTCGAGCGGCAGCGGCTCGGCGCGCCCGAGGCGGCCGGGCGGCTGATAGGGCAGCGTCGCGACGTCGGTCGCCGCTGCCGGGCGCGTCGGCGGTCTGGCATAGCTGTCGCCCTGCAGCTGGCGCTGCGCGAGCGCGGCGGTGAGCGCCTCGCGCGTCGGGAAGTGGCGGTACAGCGTCGAGCGGCCGACGCCCGCGGCGGCGGCGACCTGCGCCATGCTCGTCCGCCGGTCGCCCAGCAGGCTCGCGGCCGCCGTCAGGATCCGCTCCCGGCTCGCTACCGCGTCCGACCGGAGGCCGGCGGCCTCGAGCCCGGCTTCGTCGCGATCGGGGGCCACGTCGTCGTTGAGCACTGGCTCAGACGGTACCCCAGGCGGCGGTGGCTCCGTGCGTCTCGGCATCGTGGGATCCCGGTACCCGCCTGGAACGTATTGGGACAGATGTAAGGGGGATTGTGTGCCAAGACACCGATAGCTGGCACATATCTGGTACAAAATGGTGATTTGTGTCCCGTCTGCATGGGTAACTGAGACGACAGCGAAGAACTTGTGACTAACCATGTCCCACTTCAAGGAGCTGCGATGACGGGTATCACTGAGGGCTACGACGTGCACGGCCGCACCCTGGTCGACCGCGACGGGGACAAGCTGGGCAAGGTCGACGAGGTCTACGAGGACGGCAACAGCGGCCGTCCGGAGTGGGCGCTGATCACCTCCGGCCTGTTCGGCAGCAAGAAGACGTTCGTCCCGCTCGCCGGCGCACAGCCGGACGGCGAGGACCTGCGGATCCCGATCGAGAAGGCGCAGATGAAGGACGCGCCGCACATCGAGGCCGACGGCGAGCTGAGCGAGCCGGAGGAGCGGCAGCTGTTAGAGCACTACGGCGTCCCGTACACGACGGCCGGTTCGACGACCGCGACCGGCACGCCGACCCCGGCGCCGGCCGGTGGTGACGTCTCCGGTCGGGAGACGGACGACGCGATGACGCGCTCGGAGGAGGAGCTGCACGTCGGCACGCGCCAGGTCGAGACGGGCCGCGCGCGCCTGCGCAAGTACGTCGTGACGGAGATGGTGACGAGAACCGTCCCGGTGCAGCACGAGGAGGTCCGGATCGAGCGCGAGCCGATCACCGACGCCAACCGCGACGCGGCGACCGACGGTCCGGGCATCTCCGACGAGGAGCACGAGGTCGTGCTGCACGCCGACGAGGCGGTCGTCGAGAAGAGCATCGTCCCGAAGGAGCGCGTGCGGCTCGGCACCGAGACCGTGGCGGGCGAGCAGGAGGTCTCCGAGGAGGTCCGCAGAGAGCGGATCGAGACCGACGGCGTCGACGACGCGCGGAGCCGCTAGCGATGTCGGCGACGCAGCAGAGCGACCAGCCGCAGGAGACGGGCTCGGGCCGGGCGGTCGCTCGCCGCGATGGCGGCGACTCGCCCCTGCAGACGGACCAGGGCGCGACCTCGATCGCCGACGGCGTCGTGACGAAGGTCGCCGGGATCGCGACGCGCGAGGTCCCCGGCGTCTATGCGCTCGGCGGCGGCGCGACGCGTGCGCTCGGCGCGGTGACGCAGAGAGTCGGCATCGGCGACGAGCGCACGCAGGGCGTGACCGTCGAGGTGGGTGAGCGCGAGGCGGCCGTCGACCTGACGATCGTCGTCGAGTACGGCGAGTCGATCCCGACGGTCGCCAGACAGATCCGCGAGAACGTCTCGAAGCGGATCGAGGGGATCACGGGCCTGTCGGTGACGGAGGTCAACATCGCCGTCAACGACCTGCACTTCCCCGGCGACGAGCAGGACGACGAGCCGGCACGGGTCGCCTGACGTGAGCACCGTCCTCGCCAGCGCACCGCCGGTCGCCGCGCGGCTTCGGCTCGCCCGCGTCGCGCTGCTCGCCGCGGCGCGCACGCCGGGCGTCCTGTCGGTCGACCCGACCGTGCTCCTGACCGAGGAGCACGGCGAGCGGGTGAAGGGCGTGCGCACGGTCGCGCAGGGCGACGGACGCTACGAGCTGGCGATCGCGCTCGTCGCCGCGCCGCTGCCGCTGCATCCGCTCGCCGACCGGGTGCGGCGTGCCGTGCGGCTCGCGGCGCGCGGCGCCGGGCTGGAGGAGCGGCTCGGCCCGATCGCGATCGCGTTCGTGGACGTGGACGATCCGAGGAAGACGGGCACATGATCGTCCTGCGGCCGCTCGCGCGCCTGCTCACGTTCGTGCTCCTGCTGGCCGTCGCCCTCGCGGGGCTGGCCGTCGCGGTCTTCTCGGTCGAGTCGACCCGGCGCGGACTGAGCATCCCGGGGCTCGCGCACGACGCGCGCCTCCCCGAGCTGCGCGACCACGTCGGGCGCGTGCTCGCGCGGGTCGAGGCGGACGGGCCGATCGCCGCGGTCGCGGGGCTCTGCGGCCTCGGGGCGATCGCCGTCGGCCTCCTGCTGCTGCTCGGGACGGTCGGCTCGCGGCGCGAGCGGCTGATCGAGCTGGACGACGAGGGCGAGGACGGCCGCACCGCGGCGCGTCGCCGTCCGCTCGCGCAGGTCGCGGTGACGCTGGCGGAGCAGGTCCGCGACGTCACCGCCGCCGAAGCGCGGGCACGGTCGGGCCGCCGTCGCGGGACGGTCCGCGTGAGCGTCGCGCACGGCGCCGGCGTCGACCGCGACCATCTCCACGCGGAGGTCGAGGACGCGCTTTCCAGCTTCGCTGCCGTGGGTCTGCAGACCCGCGTCCAGGAACGACGCGGCGCGCGCGGCGAGCGGGTCTCGTGATGCTCCGTCAGCGAATCCGCACGCACACCTCGACCGTCGGCCTCGCCGGCCGGCTGGTGCTGGTCGTCGTCGCCCTCGCCTGCGTCTGGTACGGGCTGATGCTCGTGCTGCTGGCGCTCAAGGTCGCGCCCGCGAGCGTCAACGCGATCAGCGGCTACCGGACGATCTTCGACTGGCTCTCGGCGCTCGCGCCGCCGACCGGCTCGACGCCGCGGCTGCTCGTCGCCGCGGGCGGGCTGCTCGCGTTCGTCCTCTTCGGCTTCCTCGCCTGGACGCAGCTCCCGCGTCCCTACCTGGCGCGAGGGGATGTGCGGCTCGCGGGCGCGCCGAACGGATCGCTGACGATCGAGCCGCGCGCGATCGAGCGCGTCGCCGAGGCGGCCGCCGTCGGCAACCGCGACGTCGGCGCCGCCAGCGGCCGCTACGGCACCGACGACCTCGCCGTGCTGGTGCGCCTCACGCGGGCGCGCGACGTCCCCGCCGCGCTCGCCGACGTCCGCCGGCGCGTCCACGACGCGCTCGCGACCCATGACCTGCCTGACCTGCCCGTGAACGTCACGCTCGGCGGCTTCGACCGCCGGCACCGAAGGGAGCTCGACTGATGATCAGAACCCAGCATCTCGCCGCCGCGCTCGGCTTCGCGTTCGTCGCGGCCTGGATCGCGTGGAGCTTCGGCTCGGCGATCCTGTGCCTCGTCGGCGCGGCCGTCTTCTACCTGGCGATCGCCTTCCAGCGGGGCGAGCTCGACCTCGACGAGCTGCAGGCGCGCGTCGGCCAGCAGCGACCGTCCGCGGCCGCCGCTTCCCCGTCACCGCCGATGGCGCGTCCGCGCGCACGGGTGCGGTAGCGATGGGGCTCTCACCGACCGAGCTGCTGCGGGCGCCGTTCGCGCTGCCCGCGCGAGCGCTCGAGAACCTGGAGGCGGTCGCGGACACCGCCCGCGAGCTGCCGGCGACGCTCGGGGCCGCGCTCGTCGAGCTGGCGACGCTCACCGCGCTCGTGCGCGAGCTGCACGAGCGCGTCGCGGGGCTCGACGTCCGTGTCGCCGTCCTCGAACGCTCGACCGCCAGACTCCCGTCCTCGCTCACCGCACTCGACCGCAGACTGACGCTGCTCGACCCGCTGCGGTCCGACGTCGCGGCGGTGCGCGCCGACGTGCACGCGGCGCTGGAGCTGCTGCCCGATCCGAACGCGGAGGAGCCGGGCCCGCTGGAGCGGGTGCGCACCGCGCTCGTCGGCGGCGACGGAGGGGCGGCCTCATGAGCGAGCGCAGCGTTCCCACCCGTCGCGGACGCCGCGCCGACTACGCGCCCGTCGGCGCCGACACCGGCACCGGCCTGTTCGCGACGCTGAAGCGCACGGTCAGAGAGTTCAGCGAGGACAACGTCAGCGACTGGGCGGCGGCGCTCACGTACTACGGGCTGCTGTCGCTCTTCCCGGCGTTGATCGCCCTCGTCGCGGTCGTCGGGCTGGTCGGCGACCCAGCGACGACCACGACGAAGATCACGAACATCGTCACGCAGATCGGGCCGAGATCGGCGGCCTCGACGTTCTCCGGTCC
Source organism: Solirubrobacterales bacterium (assembly GCA_015655225.1). Classification (GTDB taxonomy): domain Bacteria; phylum Actinomycetota; class Thermoleophilia; order Solirubrobacterales; family Solirubrobacteraceae; genus Conexibacter. The sequence continues at coordinate 7,948 of JAATFK010000665.1, forward strand.
GATCAGATCGATCACGGCCCACAGAAGCGCTTCGGGCCTGCTCCTGATCGCGGGGCTCGCGACCGCGCTGTGGTCGGCCTCGGGCTACGTCGGCGGGTTCATGCGGGCGGCCAACGTCATCTTCGAGACGCCGGAGGGGCGGCCGATCTGGAAGCTGCGGCCGCTGCAGCTGCTCGTCACGCTCGTGATGGTGATCCTGCTCGCGCTCGTCGCGCTCTCGCTCGTGCTGACGGGGCCGATCGTGAACGCGGTGGCGGGTCCGCTCGGGATCGGCTCGGCCGCCGTCTCGGCCTGGAACATCGCCAAGTGGCCGGTGCTGCTGCTCGTGATGGTGCTGATGTTCAGCGTCCTCTACTACGCGGCGCCGAACGTCAAGCAGCGGTCCTTCAGATCGGTGATGCCGGGCGTCGCGTTCTCGCTGGTGGTGTGGGGGATCGCCTCGGCGGCGTTCGCGTTCTACGTCGCCAACTTCGCCTCCTACGACAAGACCTACGGGACTCTCGGCGGCGTGATCTGCGTGCTCGTGTGGTTCTGGATCACCAACGTCGCGCTCCTGCTCGGGATGGAGCTGAACGCCGAGCGCGAGCGCAGCCACCAGCTCGACGAGGGCGTGCCGGGCGCGGAGAAGGAGCTCCAGCTGGAGCCGCGCTCGGAGCCGAAGGACCAGCAGACGACCTGATGTCCGATCCAACGAAAGGAGCGTCATTCATGACCGACGACGACAGCATCAAGGAGAGAGCGCAGGACGCGCAGCAGCAGGTGGCGCAGTCCGCGCAGGCGAGAGTGCGCGAGCAGGTCGACGCCCGCTCGACGCAGGCCGCCGAGCAGGCGAACGCGACGGCGCACGCGCTGCGCGCGACGAGCGACAAGCTGCGCGACGAGGGCCAGGACGCGCCGGCGCGGGCGGCGGAGCAGCTGGCCGGGCATGCCGAGCGCCTCGGTGGCTACCTGAGCGAGTCCGACGGCGAGCGGATCCTGCACGACCTCGAGGATCTCGGCCGCCGTCAGCCGCTGGCCGCGATCGGCGTCGGCCTCGTCGCCGGGCTCGCCGCGTCGCGCTTGCTGAGAGCGTCGAGCCGCGGGCGCTACGAGCGGCGCCAGAGCACGACGCCGACGCCGCCCTCGACGCCGCATCCCGCGACGGCGCCGCAGGCGTGGGGCGCCGCGGACGACCGCGAGGTCCCCGTCGTCCTGCCCGTCGGCGCCTCGACCGCGGCGCCATGAGCGACGGGGTCGGGCACGACGCGCGCGGCGAGTCGCTCGGCGAGCTGCTGAAGGAGCTGTCGAACGAGACGACGACGCTCGTGCGCCAGGAAGTCGAGCTGGCGAGAGCCGAGCTTACGCAGAAGGCGAGAGCGGCCGGCAGAGGCGCCGGGATGCTGGCGGGCGCCGCGGTCGTCGGGCTGTTGCTGCTGGGTGCGCTGACGGCGTGCTTCGTGGCGCTGCTCGCGACCGCCGTGACGCACGTCTGGCTGGCCGCGCTGATCGTCGTCGTGATCTACGCCGTGATCGCGGCAGCGCTCGCGCTCGCCGGCAGAAGAGCGCTGCAGGACGCGGTGCCGCCGGCACCGGAGGAGACCATCGAGAGCGTGAAGGAGGACGTCGCATGGGTCAAGACCCAGACGAGATCCGCGCGGGGATAACGGAGACGCGCGAGCGGATGGGCGAGACGATCGACGCGCTCGGCCACAAGGCCGACGTCAGATCGCGCGCCAAGGAGAACGTGAGCGGGAAGGTCGACAGCATGAGAGAGAAGCTCGGGATGCCGGTCCAGCGGGCGAGCGAGCTGACGCCGGACGGGGACCAGGTCAAGGCGCAGGCGCGCAGAGCGGTCGGCGTCGCGCAGGAGAACCCGCTCGGGCTCGTCGTCGGGGCGGCCGCGGTCGGCTTCCTCGCCGGCCTCCTGATCCCGACGTCACGAGTCGAGGACGAGAAGCTCGGGCCGCTCTCCGACCAGCTCAAGGAGCAGGCGAGAGCGACCGGGCAGGAGGCGATCGAGCACGGCAGAGCGATCGCCCAGTCGGCCGCCGAGACGGCGAGAGACGAGGCGAGAGAGCACGGTCAGCAGCTCGCCGACAGCGCGAGAGAGCACGCCGGCTCGATCAACGGCTGAGCCGGCTCGGCTGAGGCTGGTCACTGGCGAAAGTTGTTAACGCCATGTGACCAGCCCTGGCTGGCGGCGCACGGGGTCGAATACGGTCGCCGCATGACCGGCGACATCATCGTCGTGCTCGTCGTGGTCACGGCGCTCGCGTTCGACTTCACGAACGGCTTCCACGACACCGCCAACGCGATGGCCACGACGATCGCCACCGGCGCGCTGAAGCCGAGACTCGCGGTCGGCATCGCCGCGATCCTCAACTTCGTCGGCGCGTTCATCTCGCTGAAGGTCGCGGCGACCGTCGCGGGCGGGATCGTCGACTCCGGCGCGATCACCCCGTCGGTCGTCTTCGGAGGCCTCGTCGGCGCCGTCTGCTGGAACCTCGGCACCTGGTGGTTCGGCCTCCCGTCGTCCTCCTCCCACGCGCTGATCGGCGGCGTGATCGGCGCGACCTTCGTCGACGCCGGCAGTCACGCGATCCAGTTCGACGGGATCGTCTCCAGAGTGATCGTCCCGGCCGTCATGTCGCCGATCGTCGCCGGCCTCGTCGCCGCGCTCGGCGTCTTCCTGATCTACAGACTGATCCGCCGCTACGTCGTGACCCGCGCCGAGCGCGAGTTCCGCTGGGCGCAGGTCGCCTCCTCCTCGATGGTCGCGCTCGCCCACGGCACGAACGACGCGCAGAAGACGATGGGCGTGATCTCGCTCGCCCTGATCGCGAACGGCTCGATCAAGGGCGGCGCCGACTTCTCCGTCCCGACCTGGGTCGTGATCTGCTGCGCGACCGCGATCGCCCTCGGCACCTACACCGGCGGCTGGCGCATCATCAGAACGCTCGGCACCGGCGTCGTCGAGGTGCGGCCGCCGCAGGGCTTCGGCTCCGAGGCCGTCGCCGCGACCGTGATCCTCGCCTCCTCCCACGTCGGCTACCCCCTCTCGACCACGCAGGTCGTCTCCGGCGCCGTCACCGGCTCCGGCGTCGGGCGGCCCGGTGCGAGAGTCAACTGGGCGACCGCCCGGCGGATCGTCGCCGGCTGGCTGCTGACGCTGCCCGCCGCGGCCGCCACCTCGGCCGTCGCCTTCCTCGTGATCGAGCTGTTCGGCAAGAACTCGGCGGTCGGCCCGATCGTCGTCAGCGTCGCGATGGTGATCGGCGCGTTCTTCCTCTGGCGCGCGAACAGAGCGAAGGCGATCGAGCCGGACGAGACGATCTCCAGCGATCCCGCCTTCGGTCCCGCCCCGGCGGTCCAGGAGCCGGTCGCGGCATGACCGTGATCGCCTCCAAGCTGGTCGACTGGAACCTCCTCGGCCAGGCGGTCGCGGCATCGGTCGTGGTCGGCCTCGCGGTGCTCGTGATCGCCGGCCTGACGGTGGTCAGCTCGCTCAGATCCCAGGACGAGCGAGCGGGAGGCAACGACAGCGCCGCGGTCGGCTTCAACGCCCTCGCGGTAGTCGGCGTGCTCGCGATCATCGGAGCGATCGCCGCCGGCATCTGGGCGATGACCCAGTGACCGATCCCGACCCGTTCCTGACTGGTCGCCCGCGGCCGATCTCGACGGTCCTCGACACGCTTCGCGCGCGCATCGACGTGGCGAGCTTCGACGTGGTCGTCCTCACCCTGGAGTGCGTCGCCGCCGACCTCGGCTACGGCGACATACGGCCGCTGCCCGGCAGCGTCGCCTGGATCGACCGGCTGCGCTCCCACGACAGACGGATGCTGCTGCTGTCGACCGGCGAGCGCGCGTTCGCGGCGCTCGAGCTGGCCGGCGTCGCCGACCGCTTCGACGGCGTCACGCTCGGCTCGCGCACGCCCGCCAGCTACCTGGAGGCGCTCGACGCCGCCGACGTCGAGCCCGAGCGCGGGATCGCCGTCGACGTCGTGCCGAGCGGCATCGCGGCCGCCAGAGACGCCGGCCTCCAGCTGGCGATCGCGGTCGCGCGCGGCGCCGCGGCGCCCGAGCAGCTGCGGCTCGCCGGCGCCGACGTGGTCGTCGCGGACCTCCAGGAGCTGCTCGGCCCCACCTGACGGGCCGGTCGGCCGGGCTCGGTACGCTCCGCGCATGAGCGAGCCGGCGCGCGTCGAGCAGGTCGAGGTCGACGGCGTCCCCGCGGTGCGCCTGCTGGCCGCCGCGACCGACGTGCCGCCGCTCTCGGCGACGTTCGTGCCGAGCGCCGGCATGGTCGGCGTCTCGCTGCGCAGCGGCGAGGACGAGCTGCTGGGCCAGCGCCGCGGCCTCGCCGGCTACGTGCGCGACGGCAGAACGATGGGGATCCCGCTGCTGCACCCGTGGGCCAACCGGCTCGCCGGCAACCGCTACCGCGCCGGGCGGCCGGGCCCCGACGTGATCGAGCTGCGCCAGGACGCGCCGTTCCTGCGGCGGGATCCGAACGGACTGCCGATCCACGGCCTGCTGGCGGCCTCGTCGTTCTGGAGCGTCGAGCCGGCCGGCGCGGACCCGGACGCCGACCTCGTCGCGACGCTCGACTTCGGCGCCCACCCGGCGCTGCTGTCCTCGTTCCCCTTTCCGCACCGCCTGCGGCTCGCGGTCGCCCTGCGGGAGCGGACGCTGACGGTCGCGCTCACCGTGACGCCGAGCGGCGTCGTCCCGGTCCCGCTCGCGTTCGGCTTCCACCCGTACCTGCGGCTGCCCGGCGTCCCGCGCGCGCAGTGGCGGCTCGAGCTGCCCCCGCTCGACCACCTGCGGATGGACGCGCAGGGGATCCCGACCGGCGAGCGCGTGTTGCAGCCGGCGTCAGCGACGACGCTCGGCGACCGCGCGCTCGACGACGGCTACACCGGCGTCCCGCCCGGCGCGACGTTCGTGCTCGCGGGCGGCGGCCGACGGCTGACGGTCCGCTTCGACGAGGGCTACCCGGCGACCCAGCTGTTCGCGCCCCTGAACGACGACGTGGTCGCGGTCGAGCCGATGACGGCGCCCGCGAACGCGCTCGTGAGCGGCGACGGCCTCCGCTCGGTCGCGCCCGGGAGCGCCTTCACCGCGACGTTCTCGATCGCGGTCGGCGTCGACGCGGCGGGCTAGCTGCCGGGTCCGCGCACGACGTAGCGGACGGTGCCGCGCGTGGCTCCGTCGGAGTCGACCACGAGCGTGCCGCCGATGGCGGTGCAGCCGAGGTCCGCCACCGAGATGAGCACGCTCGCCGGCAGGCCATGCGGCGTGGGGACGATGAAGTGAAGCGGTCTGTTGCCGTCGGCGCGGCGGATCTGGTGGGACAGCAGCCTGTGGCTCGGGCCGCCGTCTCGCACCGCGAGGGACGCGCAGCCGTCGTCTAACCGGTTGTCGACGAGCATGAGGTCGAGCGTGAGGCGATCGGCCCGCGGACGGATGCCGGTGACCTCGAGCCAGCCGTGGGTGGTGAAGAGCCGCTCGCAGTCGTGGGGCGCGACCAGGGCGCCGCGGTCGGTCATCGACAGCTGGTCGACGCCGGTGCCGCAGCGGGCCGTCCCGCCCTGAGCGGTCACGAGGGACAGGTCGTCGTCTCCGGGGCCGCCGTCGGCGCGGCCGGGGCCGTTCAGCGAGATGCTGTCGGCGCCGGCGCCCCCGACGAGCGTCGCGGGCGGGCCACCGCGGGTGCCGCCGATCAGCAGATCGTCGCCGCCGCGGCCGGCGATGCGAGAGCCGGAGGCGTACGTCGCGGGTGCGCGCACCCCGTTGTCGGTGAGGTAGTTGTCGTGGTCGTCGCCGAGGAGGACGTCGGGGGCGGTGCCGCCCTCGACGATCTCGAAGTGGCGCACTACGTCACGCTCCCCCGTCGCGCCGCCGATCCCGGCCGCGAGATCGACGCGCACCGGGTCGGGCCGATAGGAGTAGTCGAGGAGATCGCCGACGCCGGAGTGCACGTGGTGCAGGGTGTTCGAGCCGCCGTCGAGCCGGTCCGGGCTGTACGGACCGCTGGCCGGATCGCCCACGATCAGGTCGTTGCCGGGGCCTCCGGAGATCACGTCGGCGCCCGTCCCGCCGAGCAGCGTGTCGTTGCCGGGGCCGCTGCGCAGCACGTCGTCGCCGGGGCCGCCGTCGACCGTCGTGAAGCCGTGGAGGCCGAGCGTGATGTGATCGTCGCCGGGGCCGGCGTCGATCACCGAGCGGCCGCTCGGGACGGTGCCGCCGAACGCGATCGTGTCGTTGCCGTCGCCGGCGTCGGCGGTCAGGTCGACGTGCTCGATCGGCAGCGTCGTGAGGCAGAGCGCGCCGCCGTCGCCGAGCGGCGTGCAGCCGGTGCCGATCGTGAGCGGCGCGCCGTGGTCGTAGACGACGATCCGGTCCCGCAGCGCGGTCACGGTGAGACGGTTGGCCTCGCCGGGCGCCGCGGTCCAGGTGACCGTCGCGTACGTATCAGGAAGGTCCTTCTCGTCTCCCACGTAGTGCGTCGTGCTGACCGAGACGGTCGAGGCGCTCGCGGCGGCCGGGGCGGCGGCGAGGAGGACGAGAAGTACGAGGAAGAGGCGGCGCATGCCGGTGAGACGGCGACGCGCCAGGAAGGTTGCGTTCTCGCTTGCGCGCGTGTCAGCCGGTCGCGGCCGCCACGTCCGGCGGCCGGTCGCGCGCGTAGCGGGCGGCGCCGAGCAGGGCCGTGCGGTCGTTCACGATCACGTGGATCGGGATCCGCGCGAGCAGCGGCGCGAAGCGGCCCTTCGCGGTGAAGGCGGCGAGGAACGGGCCATCGCGCAGCTGCGGCAGGATCCGCGGCGCGATCCCTCCGCCGAGGTAGACGCCGCCGGTCGCCAGCAGCTTGAGCGCGAGGTTGCCGGCCTCGGCCCCGTAGATCGAGACCATCAGCGCGAGCGCCTGCTGGCAGACCGGGTCGGTGCACGCCGTCGCGGCCGCGCCGATCGCCCCGCCGCCGTCCCGCGCGAGCGCCTCCGTCAGCCAGCCCGGCTCCTCGATCCCGCTGCGCGCTCGCAGGAAGCGGTAGACGTTCACGAGCCCGAGCCCCGAGCAGACGTGCTCATAGGAGACGTGGGCGTCGGTCCCTCTCATGAGGTAGCGCAGCAGCTCGATCTCCAGCTCCGTGCGCGGCGCGAAGTCGCCGTGGCCGCCCTCGCTCGCGAACGCGTCGTAGCGCTCGCCGTTCCAGTAGAGGCCGGCCTCGCCGAGCCCGGTCCCGGCCGAGATGACTGCCGCGTTGCCGCCCGCGTGCGGGTCGCCGGCGTTGAGCGTGACGAGGTCGTCGGGACCCAGCTCGGCGATCCCGTAGGCGTTCGCGTAGAGGTCGTTGACGAGCGCGACGCGGTCGAGCCCGAGCACCGCCGCGAGGCGGTCGCCGACAACCGGCCAGGGCAGGTTCGTCGCCTGCACGCGGCCGCCGCTGACAGGCCCGGCGACGGAGAAGCCGGCTGCCGTGATCGTCGCCGGCCGGCTCGCCAGGAAGGCGCTCACCATCTGCTCCAGGCCGGCATGCTCGCGGCTTCCGAAGGTCGCGAACTCGACCGGGTTGCGCTTGTCGCCGTCGAACAGCGCGAGCCGCGTGTGCGTCCCGCCGATGTCGCCCGCGAGGATCATGCCGCGCACAACCTAACGCCCCGCTCGACAGGCGTGTGATCGCGCCGTGATGACCTGCATCCTGCCGGAATCGTTGTGCGTGCATACACTTAGCCTGTGCTTAGATCGCCGGAGTCGCCACCGTCCGCTTCCAGCTCCTCGGAGAGACGCTCGAGCCATGCCCTGCCGGCCGGCTTCGAGCCGCGCAAGCTGGCGCTCCGCGCGCTCGAGGTGATCGCGCTCCTGACGGTCCTCGGCCTGATCGCGCTGCTCGCGCCGGGCCTCGGCGAGGTGCGGCACCACATCGGCGACGCCCAGCCGGTCTGGCTCGCCGTCGCGGTCGTCCTCGAAGCGCTCTCCTGCTTCTCCTACGTGA
>JAATFK010000729.1 GCA_015655225.1 Solirubrobacterales bacterium
GAAGCCGTGGTTCTGGCTCGTGATCTCGACCCGCCCGGTGGTCAGGTCCTTCACCGGGTGGTTCGAGCCGCGGTGGCCGAACGGCAGCTTGTAGGTCTCCAGCCCGACCGCCCGGCAGAGCAGCTGGTGGCCGAGGCAGATGCCGTAGACCGGCTTCGTCCCGACCAGCTCGCGCAGCGTCTCCACGACGTAGCCGAGCGCGGCCGGGTCGCCGGGGCCGTTGGCGAGGAAGAAGGCGTCCGCGTCGCGGGCCAGCAGCTCGGGCGCGGTCGTCGTGCACGGGTGCAGCTCGACGGTCACGCCCCGCTCGCGGAAGTTCCGCACGATCGAGCGCTTCACGCCGGTGTCGATCATCGCGAGCGTCAGTCGTGTCTCGCCCGTGAGCGACGGCAGCACGATCGTCTCGCTCGGCGTCACCGTGAGCGCGAGGTCGCGACCCGCCATCGACGGCTCCGCGTCGATCAGCGCCCGCGCCTGGTCCTCGTCGATCGAGGCCGGGAAGACGCCACCGCGCATCGCGCCGCGGTCGCGGATGTGGCGGACGAGCGCGCGCGTGTCGAGGTCGGTGATGCCGGGAATCTCGTTCGCGCGCAGCCAGTCGAGCCAGCCCTCGGTCGCGCCCGGCGCGTCGTCGCGGTTCGTCGCCGCGCGCATGATCGCCGCGCGGGCGTAGGGCCGGTCGGACTCCATCGCCTCGGGCGAGACGCCGTAGTTGCCGACGTGCGCGGTCGTGAAGGTGATCAGCTGGCCGGCGAAGCTGGGGTCGGTCATCGCCTCCTGGTAGCCGGTCATCCCGGTCGTGAAGACGACCTCGCCGACGGCGTGGCCGTCGTGGCCGCAGGCGAGCCCGTCGAAGCGCTCGCCGTCCTCCAGCAGGACGTAGGCGGTGGAGGCGCTGGAGGCGCTCATGCCGACACCTCGACCGCGGCGCGGTGCGCGACCGTGCCGGCCGCGACCGTCAGGACGACGACGCCGTGGAAGCGACGCCCCTCGAAGCAGGAGTTGGCGGAGCGGCTCGCGTAGCCGTGCTCCCCCACCACCCACTCAGCAGCCAGGTCGAGCAGCGCGAGGTTGGCCGGCTCGCCGACCGCGATCCGCGGCGTCGGGAGGTCGTAGAGCGCGGCGCCGGAGGTCAGCTTCTCGACCAGCAGCGCCAGCGTCAGGACGCCCGGGAGCACGAGGTCGGTGTAGATCGAGGCGAACGAGGTCTCCAGCCCGGTGACGCCCATCGGCGCCTCCTCGAACGGGACCTCCTTCTCGTGCGACGCGTGCGGCGCGTGGTCGGTCGCGATGCAGTCGATCGTGCCGTCCTTGAGGCCGGCGATCAGCGCCTGGCGGTCGGCCTCCGTGCGCAGCGGCGGGTTCATCTTGAACCGGCTGTCGAGCGACAGGACCGCCTCGTCGGTCAGCGTCAGGTGGTGCGGGCTGGCCTCGCCGCTGACGCGCGCGCCGGCCGCCTTCCAGTGCGCGAGCGCCTGGACCGACTCGGCCGCCGAGAGGTGCTGGAAGTGGACGCGGCCGTCCTCGAAGGCGGCGAGCGCGCTGTCGCGGGCGACCATCGTCGACTCCGAGATCGACGGGATCCCCGCCAGCCCGAGCCGCGCGGAGACCTCGCCCTCGTGCATCACACCGTCGCCCGAGAGCGACGGGTCCTCCTCGTGCAGCGCGAGCACGCCGCCGCAGAGCCGCTGGTACTGGAGCGCGCGGCGCAGCATCCCGGCCGCGACGACCGGCTTGCCGTCGTCGGTGAAGCCGAGCGCGCCGGCGTCGCGCAGCTCCGCCATCTCGGTCAGCTCGGTGCCGTGCAGGCCGCGCGTGATCGCGGGCAGGAAGCCGACCGGGACGCGCGCGACCTGCTCGGCCGTCTCGCGCAGCGAGCGCAGGATCGAGGCGTCGTCGAGCGTCGGGGTCGTGTTCGGCATCGTGATCACGGCCGTGAAGCCGCCGGCGGCGGCCGCCGCGGTCCCGCTCGCGAGGTCCTCTCTGTGCTCCTGGCCGGGCGTGCGGAAGTGGACGTGCGGGTCGACGAAGCCCGGGAGGAGGTGGAGCACTTCGGCCGCGACCGTCTCGGCGTCGTCGGGGGCGACGAGGCTGACGGGCGCGC
>JAATFK010000378.1 GCA_015655225.1 Solirubrobacterales bacterium
ACACGATCGCCGTCGACGACGGGATCGCGATGGGCCACGGCGGGATGCTCTACTCGCTCCCCTCGCGCGACCTGATCGCCGACTCGGTCGAGTACATGGTGGAGGCGCACTGCGCCGACGCGCTCGTCTGCATCTCGAACTGCGACAAGATCACGCCGGGGATGCTGAACGCCGCCCTGCGGCTCAACATCCCGACCGTCTTCGTCTCCGGCGGCCCGATGGAGGGCGGCACCGCGGTCCTGGTCGACGGGACCGTGCGCAGACGGCTGAACCTGATCTCCGCGATCGCCGACGGCGTGTCCGACGGCGTCTCCGACGAGGACCTGCTCGCGATCGAGGAGGCCGCCTGCCCGACCTGCGGCTCCTGCTCGGGCATGTTCACCGCCAACTCGATGAACTGCCTGACCGAGGCGCTCGGGCTCTCGCTGCCCGGCAACGGCTCGACGCTCGCGACCCACACGGCACGCAGAGGGCTCTTCGAGGACGCCGGACGCGCCGTCGTCGCGCTCTGCGAGCGCTGGTACGACCACGACGACGCGAGCGTCCTGCCGCGCTCGATCGCCTCGCGCCCGGCGTTCGAGAACGCGATGGCGCTCGACATCGCGATGGGCGGCTCGACCAACACGATCCTCCACCTGCTGGCGGCCGCGCAGGAGGCCGGGCTCGAGTTCACGATGAAGGACGTCGACGCGCTCTCCCGGCGCGTCCCGTGCCTCTCGAAGCTGGCCCCGAACGGCAGCTTCCTGATGGAGGACGTCCACCGCGCCGGCGGGATCCCCGCGATCCTCGGGGAGCTGCGCCGCGCCGGCCTCCTCAACGAGGGCGTCGGCTCGGTCCACGCGCCGACCCTGACCGCCTGGCTCGACGCCTGGGACGTCCGCGGCGGCTCCCCCTCGGCGGAGGCGCTGGAGCTGTTCCACGCCGCCCCCGGCTGCGTCCGCTCGGCGACCGCGTTCTCGCAGTCGGAGCGGTGGGAGACGCTCGACCTCGACGCGGTCGACGGCTGCATCCACGACGTCGCGCACGCCTACTCGGTCGACGGCGGCCTCGCCGTCCTCCACGGCAACCTCGCGGCCGACGGCTGCGTCGTCAAGACGGCCTGGGTCGACGAGTCGATCTGGAGCTTCAGCGGGCCGGCGGTCGTCGTCGAATCCCAGGAGGAGGCAGCCGACGCGATCCTCGCCGACCGCGTCAAGGCGGGCGACGTGGTCGTCGTGCGCTACGAGGGGCCGAGAGGCGGGCCGGGCATGCAGGAGATGCTCTACCCGACCTCCTACCTGAAGGCGAAGGGGCTCGGGAAGGAGTGCGCGCTGATCACCGACGGCCGCTTCTCCGGCGGCACCTCGGGCCTCTCGATCGGCCACGTCTCGCCCGAGGCGGCAGCCGGCGGGACGCTCGCGCTCGTCCAGGACGGCGACCGCATCACGATCGACATCCCGAACCGGACGGTCGAGCTGGAGGTCTCCGAGGAGGAGCTGGCCGAGCGCCGCGAGCGGCTCGAGGCGGCCGGCGGGTACCAGCCGGCCAACCGCGACCGCCCCGTCTCCGCCGCGCTGCGCGCCTACGCGGCGATGGTGACGTCGGCCGACACCGGGGCGGTTCGGGACGTTTCGCTCGTGGAGCCTGCGCGTTCGCGCCAGCCCTCGGCGTAGGCGCCCTCCGAGGCCCGGGGTGGTAAGTTGCTTGAAGCGACTTACCACCCTTCAGGAGGACTGCCATGGCTGGACGGAACCCGACGCGCAGGCTCGGCCGTGAGGTCGTCATCGTCGAGGCGGCGCGCACGCCGATCGGCCGTGGCCACCCGACCAAGGGCTGGTTCCGCGACGTCCACCCGAACGAGCTGCTGGGGACCGCCTACCGCGCGGTAATCGAGCGCGCCGGGATCGATCCGGCGCTCGTCGACTACGCCGTCGCCGGCTGCGTCACGCAGGTCGGCGAGCAGTCGAACAACATCGCCCGCAACGCCTGGCTCCAGGCGGGCCTGCCGGAGACGACGGCGGCGATGACCGTCGACCAGCAGTGCGGCTCCGGCCAGCAGGCGATCGACGTGGCGGCGGCGCTGATCGCCTCCGGCGTCCACGACGTGATGATCGGCGCCGGCGTCGAGCACATGGGCCGCGTCCCGATGGGCTCGGGCGTCGCGCACCCGGACGACTTCGGCGTCCCCTACCCGCCCGAGCTGCTGGAGCGCTACGCGCTGATCCCGCAGGGCCTCTCGGCCGAGCTGATCGCGAGCAGATGGGAGATCCCGCGCTCCGAGCAGGACGCGCTCGGGCTGCGCTCCCATCAGCGCGCCGCGCGCGCGACCGCCGAGGGCCGCTTCGAGCGGGAGATCGTCCCGATCACGGTGGATGGCGAGACCTACGCCACCGATCAGGGGATCCGTCCCGACACGAGCCTCGAGGCGCTCGCCGCGCTGCGGCCGGCGTTCAAGGAGGACGGCACCGTGACGGCCGGCAACGCCTCGCAGATCTCCGACGGCGCCGCCGCCGTGCTGCTGATGGCGCGCGAGACGGCCGACCGGCTCGGGCTCGCGCCGCGCGCGCGGATCTACGACGCGACGACCGTCGGCGTCGACCCCGTGACGATGCTGACCGGACCGATCCCGGCGACGCGCAAGCTGCTCGACCGCAACGACCTGCAGATCGACGACCTCGACCTGATCGAGATCAACGAGGCGTTCGCGGCGGTCGTCGGCGCCTGGCAGCGGGAGCTGTCGCCCGACATGGAGCGCGTCAACGTCAACGGCGGGGCGCTCGCGCTCGGCCACCCGCTCGGCTCCTCCGGCGCGCGGCTGATCACGACGCTGCTGCACGAGCTGGAGCGCAGCGACGGCGAGCTCGGCCTCGTGACGATGTGCACCGCCGGCGGGACCGGGACGGGGACGCTGCTGCAGCGGGTCTAGGCGTGGCGAGCGCGGCCGCCCCGCGCACCGGCCGCACGGCCGCGCCCGGGCGGCGCGGGCGGTGCCCCCGCCACCGCCCCCGGCCGCGCGGCGCGGCCGGTCCGCCACCGCCCGCCCGCTACCGTCGACACGATGGAGTGGGCGCGCTACCTCCGTCCCGCTGGCCTCGACGGCGTCGAGGCGCTGCACGCGCGCTTCGTCTCGCACGCCTACCGGCCCCACGCGCACCCGACCTGGACGGTCGCGCTGATGCGCGAGGGCGCGGCCCGCTTCACGGTCGACGCGGCGCCCCACCGGGCCGACGACGGGGAGCTGTTCGTGCTCGAGCCCGAAGCGGTCCACACCGGCATGCGGGCGGTGCCGGACGGCTGGTCCTACGAGGTCCTCTACCTCGACCCGCCGCTGATCTCTGCCTGGGCGGAGGACGACCGGCCGGCGCCGCGCGCCGCCAACTGGGTCGTCTTCCGCGACCCCGCGCTGCGCGCCGCGCTCGCGCGGGCGCACCGGGCGCTGGCCGACGAGCCGCCCGGCCTCGCGGTCGACGAGGCGGTGGCGGACGCGGTCGCCGCGCTGCGCCCGCACCTGCGTCCTGGGCCGCCGGTCGCGCGGACGCAGGCCGAGCATCCGGCCGTGCGGCGGGCGCTGCGCCACCTCGACGAGCGCTGGGACCGGCCCGTCTCGCTCGCCGAGCTGGCCGCGGTCGCGCGGCTCAGCCGCTTCGAGCTGACGCGCTGCTTCACGGCGCAGGTCGGCCAGCCGCCGCACGCGTTCCAGATCGACCTGCGGGTGCGCCGGGCGCGGGAGCTGCTGCGCGGAGGCGAGCCGCCGGCGGCGGTCGCGGCGGCGTGCGGGTTCGCCGACCAGGCGCACCTGACGCGGACGTTCAAGCGCGCCGTCGGCGTGACGCCGGCGCGCTACGCGCGGGCCGCCTGAGCGCGGCCGCGCGGTCAGCCGTGGCGGCGCAGGCCGCGGATGACCGCGTCGGCGTCGCGGTGGGGCGCGCGCAGGCCGATCCCGACGAGGTCGAGGTCGGCGGTCGCGACCGCGCGGACGGCGGCGCGGTTCTCCTCGTCGCGCCCGGTCGCGAACAGCTCGGCGGTGTAGATCGCGATCGTCAGCTCGCGCGTCAGCGCCCGCGCGTGGACGGTGCGGAGCTTCGCGGCGCTCGCCTCGAAGACGAGCACGGGCTGGACGAGCATCGGCAGGTAGCGCTGCCCGTCCGCGTCCTCATAGGGCTCGCCGAGCGCGGCCGGCCCAGCGCCGCCGACGATCCCGCTCATCAGGAAGGCGGTCACGTTGAGCCGCTGCCACGCCGCCAGGTCGTCGCGGACGACGACGGCGACCTTGGTGTCGAAGTCGGTCACGGCCATGACGAGCATCCTCGCGCCCGCCGAGCCGGCCGTCTTGAACGATCGTGCGGGCGCTACTCCTCGTCCGCGACCGTGACTTCCCGCAGGCGGTGGGTGTCGACGTCGTAGACGAAGCCGCGCACGCGGTCGCGGTGGAGGAGGAACTCGGAGCGGCGGACGCGCAGGATCGACTGGCGCACGTCGGCGTCGAGGTCGGTGAACGACTCGATCGCGAAGGCCGGCGCGACGCCGGTCGCGGCCTGCAGCTCGGCGCGAAAGCCGTCGTCGGTGAGCGACAGCATCCCGCAGTCGGTGTGGTGGATCAGCATCACCTCGCGGGTGCCGAGCCGCCGCTGGGAGATCGCCAGCGAGCGGATCACGTCGTCGGTGATGACGCCGCCGGCGTTGCGCAGCACGTGCGCCTCGCCG
>JAATFK010000193.1 GCA_015655225.1 Solirubrobacterales bacterium
ACAAGCTCGAGCAGTTCGTCGAGCTGCTGAGCCGTTACGACGTCGTCGTGCTGTCCGACTACGGCAAGGGCGGGCTCACGCACATCGGCCGGATGATCGATGCGGCGCGCCGCGCGGATCGTCGCGTGCTGATCGATCCGAAGGGCGACGACTACGCGCGCTACGAAGGCGCGAGCGTGCTGACGCCGAACCGCGCGGAGCTGCGCGAGGTGATCGGCCGCTGGCACGACGAGGCCGACCTCGAGATGCGGGCCCGGCAGCTCGTCGAGAAACTGCAGCTCGAGGCGCTGTTGCTGACGCGCGCCGAGGAGGGGATGTCGCTGTTCGACCGGCCCGGCGGGACCTGGCGGCGCTACGACGTGCCGGCGCAGGCCCGCGAGGTCTTCGACGTGACCGGCGCCGGCGACACGGTGATCGCGACGCTCGCGACGGTGCTGGCATCGGGCGACGACCTGCGCGCAGCGGTCGCGCTCGCGAACCGTGCCGGCGGCATCGTCGTCGGCAAGTTCGGCACATCGGTCGTCACGCCGGCCGAACTCTTCGGCTGACCGCTTCGCCAGCGGCGGGAACATTCGCGCGGCGCGCGGCTCCGACGAACGTCGTCAACTCGGGAGGAAGCATGGCCGTCACCTGGATCGTCGCTGCGAACGCGGGGCACGCCCGAATTTTCACGCAGGAGAAGGCCGGCGCGCCGCTCGCCGAGGTCGAGGGCCTCAAGCATGCGGCGACCCGGCTGCGGACGTCCGACACCGAGACCGACGAGCTCGGCCAGCAGCTCGGGACCAAGGCGCCGGGCGGCACGTCGTCGATGCCGGGCAGCGGCTACGAGCCGCACCAGACGCCGGCCGAGCACCAGTCGGAGCTGTTCGCCCGCGAGGTCGCCGCGACACTGACGAAGGGCCAGCAGGGCGGTCGCTACACGCAACTCGTCCTGATGGCGTCGCCCGAGTTCCTCGGGCTGCTCCGCAAGCTGATCTCGCCGCAGGTCCACGGCGCGGTGCGCCTCGAGATCGCGAAGGACTACACGCAGCTCGATCCGAAGGCGTTGCGCGACCGGCTCGCGGAGCACGAAGCGAAGGCCTGACGGCCGTCCTCAGTCGAGCCGCCGGCCCTCGGCCGACGCAGCGATCAGTGCGGCCAGCCGGCGCGCCCGCGTCGTCGGCTGCTTCGCGCTGACGATCCGCCACAGCATCCTCTGTCGGTAGCCCGGCGGCTGCGCCGCGAAGAAGGTCCACGCGTTGCGGTGCCCACGGAACGTCGCTGCCTCGTCGTCCGCGAGCGCCGCGGCCTGCTTCTGCTCGTACGCGTAGGTTCCCGACCGCGATGCGGTACGCCGATCGAATGCGGCGCGGCCGCCGTCGGTCATCCGCGGATCGTCGGCCAGCGCCTCCATCCGCGCGATGTTGACGGCGCTCCACGTCGACGTCGCCTTCCGCGGCGTGAAGCGGATCTGGTAGCGGGCGTCGTCGATCCGCTTGCGGACGCCGTCGATCCAGCCGACGCAGAGCGCCTCGTCGACCGCCTCGGGCCACGTCAGGCTGGGACGGCCGCTGCCGACCTTGTGGAAGCCGACGACGAGCGCCTGCTCGGTGGCCGCATGCCGTGCGAGCCACGTCCGGAAGGCGGCCGGCGAGTCGAAATAGGTCGGCGACGAATCGGTCGGGGCGGTCGGGCGGGTCACGGCGTGCGGTCGGTCGGCGTCGGCCACGAAGGATCGAATCGTCCCACGCGTCGACGCCGACGGCCAGCGCACCGCGGTGCGCCGACCGCCGGACTCACCAGCGGAAGATCCAGAACCCGTGGCGGGCCTTCGGGGACGGCTTGGCGACGGGAGCCGGTGCCGGCGTCGCCGCGACGGGAGCCGGCGCGGGCGTCGGGGTCGCCACCGGCGCGGGAGCCGGTGTCGCGAGCGGCGCCGGCGCGGAGACCGGAGCCGCCACCGGGGCGGGCGCCGGGACCGGAGCGGGCGCGGGCACCGGCGCCGGCGCGGGTACCGGGGCCGGTGCAGGGAC
>JAATFK010000432.1 GCA_015655225.1 Solirubrobacterales bacterium
CGGTAGCCGATGTACTGGCCGCGCACGACCTGGGTCGGGTCGAGCAGCTTCATCGAGCGGAAGACCTTGTTCTTCTCCTCGGTGATCGCCTGCGGCTCGAGGGACGTCGGTGGCTCCATCGCGACGAACGCGAGCACCTGCATCAGGTGGGTGACGACCATGTCGCGGTAGGCGCCGGTCGCCTCGTAGAAGGAGGCGCGCATCCCGATCCCGAGCGTCTCCGGCACCTCGATCAGCACATGGTGGATGTGCTGGCGGTTCCAGATCGGCTCGAACAGGCCGTTCGCGAAGCGCAGCGCGAGGACGTTCTGCGCCGCCTCCTTGCCGAGGAAGTGGTCGATCCGGAAGACCTGGCGCTCGTCGAACACCTCGTGGACGGTCGCGTTGAGCTTCTTCGCGCTCGCGAGGTCGGTCCCGAACGGCTTCTCCATCACGACGCGCGAGCCCTCCGCCAGCCCCGAGTCCGACAGCAGGTTGATCGCGCTCGTGGCGACCGAGGGCGGAACGCTGAGGTAGTGGAGGATGTCGACGCCCGCGGCCGCGCCGCCGAGCTCCGCGACCGCCTCGTGCACGGCGGTCGCGAGCGCCTCGCCGCCCGCCGACTGCGGGACGTAGGTGAGGCGCTGCGCGAAGCTCTCCCAGCCGGCCTCGAGCACGGTCGCGCGCGCGAACTCCATGCAGGCGTCGTGCGCGAAGTTGCGGAAGGCGTCGTCGTCCAGCTCGTCGAGCGAGGTGCCGACGAGGCGGAACTCCTCCGGCATCAGTCTCGCCTCCGAGAGCCGCAGCAGGCCCGGCAGCAGCTTGCGGCGCGCGAGGTCGCCGGTTGCGCCGAACAGCACGATCACATGCGGGGCTGGCATCAGCGGGACGGACATGCAGCGGAAGTGTGCCCGCTCCGGCGGCGGCTGTCGCGTCCGACAGCTGTGAAATTCCCAAAACCCCGGTATCACGGGCGTTCCGCGTGTGAACGTGGGGTTAAGTCGAGGGGGACCGGAGCGCATCGGCGCGCCCGACGCGCGATCATCGCGGCGTGACGCGGACGGTGGTCCGAGCGGCCCTCGCGAAGGCAGAGGAGCGCAGGTCCCGGCGGCGTCCGATGATACGATCCAAAAATCTTAGAACTGAGACACGTACGTCTCGGAACGCTGGAGGATCCAGCCCCGGTACGCGTCGCACGCAGCGGAGAGAATCCCCTTGTCCACGAATCCGTCTAGCTCCCCGAGATCCAGCAGACTGAGCGGTCTCGCGTTCACCGCCGGGATGGTGGCGCTGACTGCCGTCATCGTGGCGATCGTCACGCTCATCCTGGCCCACAACTCGTCGGAGGCCACGCGGAACGTCCACAAGGGAGCGGTCCGGACGAAGCTGACGGCCGAGCAGTCGCAGGGACGCCGCCTCTTCAACGTGACCTGCGCCGGGTGTCACACGCTCGCCGCCGCCAACGCGGTCGGCCTCGTCGGACCGAACCTCGACCAGCTGAGACCGAGCAGACTGCTCGTCGAGACGGCCGTCAGAGTCGGCTTCACGGTCCCCCAGGGCGTCATGCCCGCCGGCCTCCTGACCGGCCCGGACGTGACCGCCGTCGCGGACTTCGTCGCGCACGTCACGAACACGCCGACGACGACCACGCCGGCGCCCGCCCCCGCGGCCGGCGGCTCGACGACCTCGACCTCGGCCAGCACCGGCGCGAGCACGGGTGCCAGCACGACCCCGGCCGCCGGTGGCGCCGGCAACGTGACCGCTGGCGCTGCCGTCTTCTCGCAGAACTGCGCCGCCTGCCACGGCCCCAGAGGGCTCGGCGGCGGTGGCGGCCCGAACCTGACGACGATGCCGCTCGCGAGAACGGTCGCCGGCGTGACCCAGCAGGTCACGAACGGCGGCGGCGGGATGCCGGCCTTCAGAGGGACGCTGAGCGATCAGCAGATCGCCGACGTCGCGGCGTTCGTGACGCAGACGATCACGAGAGGCAGATAGTGCCCCGCGTCGGCGTCGCACCGGCGAACGCCGGCAGACAGTGACCGAGTCCTCCACAGCCGGGCCTCCCGCCGGGCCCGACGCGCTGGAGCCGGCTGAGTTCCAGCGCATCGCGCTCGCGATCGAGGCGGCCGTCGGACAGGCGATCGTCGGACAGCGCGAGGCGGTCCGGGGGATCCTGATCAGCCTGATGGCCGGCGGCCACGCCCTCCTGGAGGGCGTGCCCGGCCTCGGCAAGACGACGATGGCGCGGGCGTTCGCCTCCTCCCTCGGCCTCGACCAGCGGCGCGTGCAGTTCACGCCCGACCTGATGCCGGCCGACATCACCGGCACGACCGTCCTGACCCAGGACGAGGGCGGCAACGCGCAGCTGCGCTTCCAGCCCGGCCCGCTGTTCGCGAACCTCGTGCTGGCGGACGAGATCAACCGCGCCGCGCCGCGCACCCAGAGCGCCCTCCTGGAGGCGATGCAGGAGCGCAACGTCACGATCGCGACGACGACGCACCCGCTGCCGCGCCCGTTCTTCGTGCTGGCGACGCAGAACCCGGTCGAGATGGCCGGCACCTACCCGCTGCCGGAGGCCGAGCTCGACCGCTTCCTGCTGAAGCTGGAGTTCGGCTACCCGAGCCGCGAGGAGCTGAGCGCGATGGTCGTCGCGACCTCCGAGCGCGCCGAGGAGCCGGAGATCGCGCCGGTCGCCGATCCGACGACGCTGCTGCGGATGAACGCGCTCGTGCGCGCCGTCCCCGCCGCCCTGCACGTGGTCGACTACGCGAGCCGTCTCGTGCTCGCGCTGCACCCCGACAACCCCGACGCCTCCGACGACGTCCGCAGACACGTGAGACTCGGCCCGAGCCCGCGCGGGGCGCAGGCGCTCGCGCTCGCGGGTCGCGTCGCGGCGCTGATGGACGGCCGCGTCAGCCTCGCGTTCGAGGACGTCCGCGCGATAGCGCTGCCGGCGCTGCGCCACCGGCTCGTGCTCAGCTTCGACGCCGAGCGCGCCGGTGTCTCGGCCGACGACCTCGTCACCGACGCGCTCGCGCGGGTGCCGACCGAGCCATGACCCGCGCGGCGGCTGGCGAGGACGCGCCGCTGCTGAGTGGGGAGGAGCTGCGCGAGGTCGAGCGGCTGCGGCTGGTCAGCCTCGACGCGATCCTCAGCGGGCTCGTCGGACAGCCGCTCGGCGCCGCCGGCGCGCGCGGCCTGGAGTTCGCCGAGTACCGGCCCTACACGCCCGGCGACGACCTGCGCCGGATCGACGCGAACGTCTACGCGCGGCTGCACCAGGCGTACGTGAAGACGTCGCCGGCGGAGCGCGACATCGGCCTCTCGCTGCTGCTCGACGGCTCCCGCTCGATGGGCGAGCCGCGCTCCGCAACCCGCCGTCACGGC
>JAATFK010000190.1 GCA_015655225.1 Solirubrobacterales bacterium
GCGCGCGCGCGCGGGGCTGCGCTGCCAGGTCCGGCCGCGGGCGTCGCGGTCGCACTCCGGCACCGCCCAGTAGGCGACGAACGCCCGGAAGTGATCCAGGCGCGCGATGTCATACAGGTCGAAGACGCGCCGGAAGCGCTCGACCCACCAGCGGTAGCCGCGGCGCTGCAGCGCCGGCCAGTCGTAGATCGGATTGCCCCACCGCTGTCCGGCAGCGGTGAACGCGTCCGGCGGGACACCCGCGACGATCCCGTCCAGGAACAGCTCCGGCCACGCCTTCTGGTCATAGGACCCCGGCGCGACGTAGATCGGGACGTCGCCGATCAGCCGCACGCCGCGCTCGGCCGCGTAGGCTCGCAGCGTGCCCCACTCCCGCGCGAACCGCACCTGGTCCTCCACCGCCCCCTCGCCGGCGTACGCCTCCCACGGCCCGATCCACGCCGCTTCCCGCTCCCTGAACTCCGCCACCTCCAAAGCGCTCACGGGCGCCGACGGCGCCTCCAGCAGCCCCGGCCAGGCCGCGAACGCGGATGCGGATCTGTACGGCGAGCGCTCCTCGTCGGGCGGCCCGAGCGGTAGCACCTGCCACCACGACTGGCCCGCCTCCGCCAGCCAGTCGACGAACGCGAACGCGTCAGCGCCCAGCGTCCCCGACGGCAGCGAGGTCACATGGAGCTGGACGCCGCTGCTGCGCGGCAGGTCGAATGCGGCTCGTGCCATACGTCGAACTCCGTCGTGTGAAGATTGTGGATGCGGGAGTGGTTACCACTGCCGCTTCCGGGAAGCATGCTGAGCGTGCCCATCAGACCGCCCGTCAAAGCGCCGCCTCGCATCATGATCGAGCACCCGGCGCCCTCCGTGGACGACGGGAGATACGCCGCCAAGCAGTGCGTCGGCGACGAGGTCGCGGTCGGCGCCGACGTGATCCGCGACGGCCACGAGGTCCTCAGAGCGATCGTCCGCTTCCGCCCCGAGCGCGAGCGCCGCTGGCGTGAGCTGCCGCTCGTCCCGCCCGCTCCCAGAAGCGGCTCCTCGCGCTGGACCGGCGCCTTCCCGGTCGACGCCGTCGGCCGCTGGCTCTGGACCGTCCTCGCCTGGAGCGACCCCTTCGAGTCGTGGCGCTCCGAGGTCACCCGCAAGCTCGCCGCCGGCGAGCGTCAGCTCGACAGCGAGCTGGCCGAGGGCGCCGCTCTGCTCGCCGCCGCCGCCGAGCGCGCCGCGGGCGACGGCGCCGGCGAGGACCTCGACGTGATCGCCCGCGCCCAGACGCTCGTCGAGGACGCGACGCGCCCCTTCGAGGAGCGCCACGGCGCGGCGCTCGCCCCCGCCGTCGCCGACGCCGTCGGCCGCCACCCCGACCTGACCGACTCGGCCGAGCTGGTGCGCGCGATCCCGCTCGACGTCGATCGTGTCCGGGCCCGCTTCGGCAGCTGGTACGAGCTGTTCCCCCGTTCCTGGGGCGGCTTCACGGGCGTGCAGGAGCAGCTCGACGGCTTCGCCTCGCTCGGCTTCGACGTCCTCTACCTGCCGCCGATCCACCCGATCGGCGTGACGAACCGCAAGGGCAGAAACAACTCGCTGATCGCGGGCCCCGGCGATCCCGGCAGCCCCTGGGCGATCGGCTCGAAGGACGGCGGCCACACGGCGGTCAACCCGGAGCTCGGCACGCTCGCCGAGTTCGAGTCGCTCGTCGCCGCCGCCCGTGAGCGCGAGATCGACGTGGCGCTCGACTTCGCGATCAACTGCTCCGCCGACCATCCCTGGCTGACCGAGCACCCGGAGTGGTTCCACCACCGCCCCGACGGCACGCTGAAGTACGCCGAGAACCCGCCGAAGAAGTACCAGGACATCTACAACCTGAACTTCGACTGCGAGGACTGGCAGGGGCTGTGGGAGGCGCTGCGCGACGTGGTCGCGTTCTGGGTCGAGCGCGGCGTGCGGATCTTCCGCGTCGACAACCCGCACACGAAGCCGCTGCCGTTCTGGGAGTGGCTGATCCGCGCGATCCACAGAGACGACCCGGACGTGATCTTCCTCGCGGAGGCGTTCACCCACCGCTCGCTGATGCAGGCGCTGGCGAAGATCGGCTTCACCCAGTCCTACACGTACTTCACCTGGAAGAACAGCCGCTGGGAGCTGACCGAGTACGTCCGCGAGCTGGCCGAGACCGAGGAGCGCGACTACTTCCGCCCCAACTTCTTCGTCAACACGCCCGACATCCTCACCGCCTACCTGCAGGAGGGCGGGCGCCCGGCGTTCGAGGCGCGCCTCGTGCTCGCCGCGACCCTCTCGCCCACCTACGGGATCTACTCCGGCTTCGAGCAGGTCGAGCACCGCGCCGTCAGACCCGGCTCGGAGGAGTACCTCGACTCCGAGAAGTACGAGGCGAAGGAGCGCGCGCTCGACGGTCAGCTGCTGCCGCTCGTCGAGCGGCTGAACGCGATCCGCCGCGCCAGCCCGGCGCTCCAGCGCTTCGACGACGTCACGTTCCTGGAGACCGAGAACGACGCACTGATCGCCTACGTCAAGCAGTCGGAGGGCAACGCGATCGTCGTCGTCGTCAACATCGACTTCAGCAACCCGCAGCAGGGGCTCGCGGTGATCCCCTACGACCTCGGCCTGCCGCCGTCGTTCACGGTGACGGACCTGCTGACCGGCGAGCGCTTCGACTGGGGCATCGGACGCAACTTCGTCGCCCTCGATCCCATCCACCGCGTCGCCCACGTGCTGCAGGTCACGACATGACGGACATCATCCAGAACCCCTCC
>JAATFK010000109.1 GCA_015655225.1 Solirubrobacterales bacterium
GACCTTCGCGAACCGTCGCATCACCGACGGCGACGCCGTGCTGATCGAGCTGGGCGCCTGCCGCCGGCGCTACTTCGGCGCGCTGATGCGCACCGTCGCGGTCGGCGACGGGCCGAGACGGCTGCCGGAGCTGGCGCTCGCGCTCGACGAGGCGCTCGACGCCGCGATCGCGGCGATCGCGCCGGGCGTGAGCTGCGGCGAGGTCGACCGCGCCTGTCGCGAGCGGATCGAGGCGGCCGGCCTCGGCCGCTGGTTCCGCAAGCGCACCGGCTACTCGATCGGGCTCGCGTTCGCGCCCGACTGGGGCGAGGGCCACATCGTCAGCCTGCGCCGCGACGACCCGACGCCGCTGGAGCCCGGCATGACGTTCCACATCCCGCCGGCGGTGCGGCTGCCCGGCGAGACCGTCTACGGCGTCAGCGAGACGGTCGTCGTGACGGAGGACGGCTGCGAGGTCCTGACGGCGTTCGAACGGGACCTGCGGCGATGACGGTGTTGCGCTCGCTCGACGAGCAGCTCGCGCCCGCGCACACCGCGCTGCTCGTGATCGACGTGCAGAACGACTTCTGCCACGCCGACGGCGTGCTGGCCGCGCGCGGCGCCGACGTCGCCCGCACCAACGCGGTCGTGATCCCGCGCCTGAGCGCGCTCGTGCGCGACGCGGCCGCCGCCGGCGTCTTCGTCGTCTTCGCGCGGATCGTGCAGTCGCCGCGGACCAATTCGGAGGCGTGGGAGGCGCTCGAGCCCGTGACCGGCGACCGCCTGGTCGTCGAGGGCAGCTGGGGCGCCGACTACGTCGACGGCCTGCCGCTCGACCGCGCCGACGTCGAGCTCGTGAAGCACCGCCACAGCGCGTTCGCGGGGACCTCGCTCGACGCGACGCTGCTGGCGCGCGGGATCCGCACGGTCGTGCTCGGCGGCGTCGCGACGAACGTCTGCGTCGAGGGCACCGCCCGCGAGGCGGCCGACCGCGACTACTACGTCGTCGTGCTGGAGGACGGCAGCGGCGCGGCCGCCACCGACCTGCACGAGCAGAGCCTCGCGACCGTCCGCAGATACCTCGGCCGCGTCGCCACCTGCGACGAGGTCGCCGCCGCGTGGTCCGCGGCCGCGGCCCTCGCCCCCGATCCGAACGAACCACAGGAGATCCGCTCGTGAGCTACGAACCCCGCATCGACCTCTCCGGCAAGCGCGTCGCCGTGCTCGCCGGCGACGAGCGCATGCTCGAGATCATGCGCCTCGCCCGCAGAGCGGGCGCGACCGTGACCGCGTTCGCGGCCGCGCCCGACGCGGCCGAGGCGATCGGCGGCCCGCCCGCCGACTCGCTCGAGCAGGCGCTCACCGACGCCGACCTGATCATCACGCCCGTCCCCGGCCTCGGGCCCGACGACGAGCTCTGGACGCCGAACGCGGCCGAGCCGGTGCGCCTCACGAGCGACGCGCTGAGCCTCGCCGCGCCGGGCGCGCAGATGTACATGGGCCGCGTCACGCCCGGGATCGAGGCGGTCTGCAAGCCGGCCGGCGTGACGCCGGTCGCCCACGGCGACGACGACGTCGAGGCGCTGCTGCACGCGGTGCCGACCGCCGAGGGCGCGGTGCACCACGCGATCGCGCTGAGCGACATCACGCTGATGGGCTCGCGCTGCGTCTGCACCGGCTTCGGCCGCGTCGGCCAGTCGATGGCGCTGCTGCTGAAGGGGATGGGCGCCGACGTCACGCTCTGCGCCCGCAACGAGTCCCAGCGCGCCCGCGCGGTCGGCTTCGGGCTGAAGGCGCTGGAGCTCGACGCGCTCGGTGAGCAACTGGCCGTGGCGGACTTCTGCTTCCAGTCGGCGCCCGGCCTCGACGGCTACCTGCTCGACCGCACGACGCTCTCGCAGGCGAACCCGGAGATCGTGATCATCGAGCTTTCCTCGCCGCCGTCGGGCACCGACCTGGCGGCCGCCGAGGAGCTCGGGCTGACGGCGCTGTGGGCGCGCGGGCAGGCCGGCAGCGCGTCGCGCACGGCCGGCGCCGACGAGTTCCAGGTGATCGAGCGGATGTACGCGGAGTCGCTCGCCCATGCCTGATCCGCTCGCCGAGGTGGTCGCCGAGGTCGACACGGACGTGCTCGTCGTCGGCGGCGGCCTGGCCGCGCTGCGGGCCGCGTGCGACGCGCGCCGCGCCGGCGCGCGCGTCGCGATCGCCGTCAAGGGACGGCTCGGGCGCAGCGGCTCCTCGGCGATGACGTCGGCCGGCTACTCGGCCGTGATCGACCCCGCCGACGAGGCCGCCTCGCACGCCCGCGACACGCTCGCCGGCGGCCGCGGCCTGAACGACGCGCGCCTCGTCGAGCTGCTCGCGGCGGAGGCGCCGGAGCGGCGCGAGGAGCTGCTCGCGCTCGGCGCTCCGCTCGCGCTGGAGGACGACGGCCGGCCGGTCGTCCACCCCAGCGGCGACCACGCGATCCCGCGCACGGTCGTCGCCGCGAGCTTCCGCGGGCTCGACTTCACGCTCCCGCTCGCGGCCGAGGCGGAGCGGCTCGGCTGCGTCGTGCTGGAGCGCACGATGGCGCTCGACGTCCTGACCGGTCCCGACGGCGTCCTCGGCGCCGTCGGCCTGCGGCGCGGCGAGGACCCGGGGCTCGTCGTCGTGCGGGCGCCCGCGGTCGTGCTCGCGACCGGCGGCGCCGGCCAGCTCTTCTCCGTCTCCTCGAACCCGAGCGACGTCACCGGCGACGGCTACGCGATCGCGCTGCGGGCCGGGGCGGCGCTGCGCGACATGGAGTTCATCCAGTTCTACCCGTGGCGCTGCATCGTCCCGTTCGAGCAGGGACGGATGCCGATCCAGCCGTCGACCTTCGTCCACGGCGCCCGGCTGCTCAACAGCCGCGGCGAGCGCTTCATGCGCGACTGGGATCCGGTGGGCGTCGAGGCGACCCATCGCGACGTCGCCGCGCGCGGGATCTCGGAGCAGATCCGCACCGGCCTCGACGTCCGCGGCGGCGTCGTGCTCGACCTCTCCCACGTCTCCGACGCGGACTGGCGGCGCTCGAACCCGCGGCCCGCCGAGTGGTTCGACAAGCGCGGCCTCGACGTCCGCGAGCAGGAGCTGATCATCGCCCCCGAGGCGCACTTCTTCATGGGCGGCGTGCTCGTCGATGAGCACGGCGCGAGCGGGGTCCCCGGCCTCTTCGCGGCCGGCGAGACGGCCGGGGGCGTCCACGGCGCCAACCGGCTCGACTCGAACGCGATCCCCGAGACGCAGGTCTTCGGCGCACGCGCCGGGCGGGCGTCGGCGGCCTATGCGGCGGAGGCCGGGCAGGCGGACGCGGACGCCGACGCCGGCGCCGCGCGGGACGCGACCGAGCGCTGGCTCGCCGTCCACGCCGCGACGGGCGCGCGCGGCGCGACGGGCGCGCGCGGCGCCGCCGACGCGCCCGCGACCTGGACCGCCGCCGACTACGCCGAGCGCCGCAGACACCTCCAGCGCATCGCCTGGGCGGACCTCGGGATCGTGCGCGAGGCGGGCCGGCTCGAGGCCGGCCTGGCCGAGCTGGCCGCGCTCACCGAGGAGCTGTCGGACGCCCGCCCGGCGGACGTCGCCGCCGCGCTCGCGGACGCCGAGCTGGAGGACCTGCTGCTGGTCGGCGCCGCCTGCCTGACGGCCGCGCTGGAGCGCGAGGAGAGCCGCGGCGCCCACTTCCGCGCCGACCACCCCGAGCGCGACGACGAGCGCTGGCGCCGCGTGCTGGTGCTGCGCGGCGCGACGCCGTCCGCGCTCGCGACCGAGAGCCTGCCCGTCCGCGACTACGAGGAGACCGTGCCATGACCGCCCTCAGGAGGGCCGCTGCCGCCGGCGGCGCGCCCGCCGGCGACCCCCGCCGGCTCACGCTCGAGCGCCTCTACAAGGTCTACGTCAGCCGCGGCGAGTCGCTGCTCGCGGTGCGCGACGTCTCGCTGAAGATCGAGCCGGGCGAGTTCGTCACCTTCCTCGGCCCCAGCGGCTGCGGCAAGTCGACCGTCCTCAACATGCTCGCCGGCCTGGAGAGCATCACCGACGGGAGCGCCCACCAGGGCGGCCGGCCGATCACCGGCGTCAACACCGACGTCGGCTACATCACGCAGGACGACAACCTGCTGCCGTGGCGAACGCTGCTCGACAACGTCGCGTTCCCGCTGGAGCTGCGCGGCGTCGGCAAGGGCGAGCGCCGCGAGCGCGCGCACGAGCTGCTGCGCTCGGTCGGGCTGGCTGGCTTCGAGAGCGCCTATCCGCACGAGCTGTCGGGCGGGATGCGCAAGCGCGGCTCGATCGCGCGGACGCTGCTGGTCGACGAGCCGGTGATCCTGATGGACGAGCCGTTCGGCCCGCTCGACGCGCAGACGCGGCTGCTGCTCCAGGACGAGCTGCTGCGACTCTGGAGCGGCAGCGGCAAGACGATCGTCTTCGTCACGCACGACCTCGTCGAGGCGATCGCGCTGTCGGACCGGATCGTGATCTTCACCTCGACCCCCGGCACGATCAAGTCGATCCACACGATCGACATCCCGCGTCCCCGCGACGTCTTCCACATCTACGAGACCGACCGCTTCACCGAGCTGTTCGACCTCCTGTGGGCCGAGTTGCGCGAGGAGATCACCAAGGCGCGAGCACGCCACTAGGAGAGCGAGATGGCCGAGATCCAAACCGAACCCGTCACCCTGCTGCCGTCCGTCCCGCTGGACGCCGACGAGGAGCGCCTCCAGCTTCGCGAGGTCGAGCGCACGCGCCAGGCGCAACGCCGCACGCTGATCTGGATCGTCTCCTGGCGTCTGACGCTGCTGGTCGTCCTGCTCTTCGGCTGGTACTTCGCCTCGGGGCACATCGTCGACAGACTGTTCGCCTCCAACCCGATCGACGTGGCGAAGGCGTTCGGCGACTACATCGGCGACGGGACCCTCTGGTACAACCTGCGCTACACGCTGATCGAGGTCGCCGTCGGCTATGGCGCCGGCACCGTGATCGCGCTCGTCGCCGCCGGGCTGCTGTCGATCTTCACGACCGCCCACCGCGTGCTGCACCCGTTCCTGATGGCGTTATACGCGGTGCCGAAGATCGCGATCGCGCCGCTGATGATCATGTGGTTCGGGCTCGGGCTGACGCCGAAGTTCCTGCTGTCGGGGATCTTCGTCTTCTTCGTCGTGTTCATGAACACGCTCGCGGGGCTGAGATCGGTCTCCCCCAGCCTGATCAACGTCGCCCGTGTGATGGGCGCGCGCCGCCACCAGCTGCTGCTGAAGGTCGTCTTCCCGTCGGCGACCCCGAACGTGCTGACGGCGATGCGGATCACGGTGCCGGAGGCGATGGTCGGCGCGATCGTCGGCGAGTTCATCGCCGGCAACCGCGGCATCGGCTACCTGATCAACTCGGCCTCCAACCAGTACAACACCGCCGGGGTCTTCGCCGGCATCATCGCGATCCTGATCGTCGTGCTGCTGATGGACTCGCTCGTCACGCTGCTGGAGCGGCGGCTGATGCGCTGGCGCCCGCCGAGCGCCGCCGACCGCTGATGGAGGAGCTGCTGGAGCTGCTGCGGATCCGCAGCGTCGGCGGCCCCGAGGGGCTGCCGGAGATGCGCCGGGCGGTCGACTGGGTCTGCGACCGCGTCGTCGCGCACGGCGGGACGGTGCAGCGGCGGGAGCTGGACGGCACGCCGCTCGGGGTCGCGACGCTGCCGGCGTCGCCCGGCGTCGCGGATCCGCCGACGGTCCTCTGCTACGGCCACGTCGACGTCCAGCCACCCGGTCCGCTGGAGGCGTGGGAGCACGATCCATTCGAGCCCGTGCTGCGCGACGGCTGGCTGATCGCGCGCGGCGCGGCCGACGACAAGGGTCCGTTCTGGGCGCTCCTGCGCGGCGCGTTCGAGCTGGCCGATGCAGGCCGGCTGCCGGTGAACGTGCGGATCCTCTGCGACACCGAGGAGGAGACGGGCGGGCGCACCGCGGTCGACTGGCTGCGCGCGGACCGCGGGCCGGCCGACGCGTGCGTGATCTTCGAC
>JAATFK010000621.1 GCA_015655225.1 Solirubrobacterales bacterium
GCGGCGGCTCGCTCGGCTACGACCAGATCGGCGTCGCCAACAAGTCGCTGCCGTGCGGCACCGAGGTCACGATCCGCTACCGCGGCCGTCAGGTGACGGCGCCGGTGATCGACCGCGGGCCGTACGTCGGCGACCGCGAGTTCGACCTGACCGGCGCCACCGCGCGCACGCTCGGGTTCGACGGGGTCGGCACGATCGAGGTCGACCACTAGCTGCTCCGGTTGCGCCGTCCCTCGTTCGGAGGGGCGGCGCCGCCCGGACGCGTACCCTCGGAGGCATGGCTGACGAGGGAGCCAGACGCGTCATCGCCCACCTCGACTGCGACGCCTTCTACGCGTCCGTCGAGCTGCTGCGCCGGCCCGACCTGCGCGGCAAGGCCGTGATCGTCGCCGGCTCCGGCCCGCGCGCGGTGGTCACGACCGCCTCCTACGAGGCGCGCAGATACGGCGTCGGCTCCGCGATGCCGGCCTCGCGCGCCCTGCGGCTCTGTCCCCACGCGATCGTCCTGCCGCCCGACTTCGAGGCCTACCGGGCGACCTCGCAGGCGGTCTGGGAGATCGTCCGCACGAAGCTGGAGCGCCTTCAGCACATCGGCCTCGACGAGGCCTACGCCGACCTCACCGGGGTCGAGAAGCCGCTGCGGGTCCTGCGCGAGCTGGTCGCTCACGTGCAGGAGGAGACGGGCATCACGGTCTCCGTCGGCGTCGGTCCCTCGCGGTTGGTGGCGAAGATCTGCAGCGACCTGGAGAAGCCCGCCGGCTTCGTCGCGATGGGCCGCGAGGACGCCGCGCGGCGGTTTGCCGACGCGCCGCCCGGCAAGCTCCCGGGGATCGGGCCGAAGACGGCCGAGCGGCTGCGGGAGCTGGGGATCGAGACGATCGCCGCGCTGCAGGCGGCGTCGCCGGAGCGGCTGGAGGAGCGCTTCGGCCCGCGCCACGGACGGGAGCTGCTGGCTCGCGCGCACTTCCACGACGACTCGCCGGTCGAGACCGAGCGGGTCTTGAGATCGCGCTCCAACGAGCGGACGTTCGACGTGGACGTCGCGTCTCTCGAGGAGCTGGAGGAGGTCCTGCGGCGGCTCGCGAGAGAGCTGTGCGAGGGGTTGGTCGCGCGGGGGAAGCAGGGCCGCACGATCGGGATCAAGGTGCGGCTCGACGACTGGACGAACGTGACCCGCGCGCGCTCGATCGACGGCTGGACGAACGACGTCGAGGTCGTCACCGCGATCGCGCTGGAGCTGCTGCGGACCTACGCGCCGCCGCGGCCGGTGCGGCTCCTCGGCGTGCGGGTCGCGGCGTTCGAGGACGACCCGGCGGCGCAGCGGGCGCCGCGGGCCGCTCGCGCGATCGGCGGTGGCGGCGGTGCTCACGAGCAGCTGTCGCTGCCGCTGGACGGTGATCTCCCCGCCGCGTCCATGAGTGTGCAATAGTTGTCAACGCACGCATCATGTCTTTGACCGTCACCGAATACACCGACTCCGCCTGTCCCTGGGCCTGGTCCGCCGAGCCGATGAAGCTGCGGCTCCGCTGGCTCTACGGCGACCAGCTGACCTGGCAGCTGCGGATGATCGGGCTCACGAGCGACCGCGACGAGTACAGCCGTCGCGGCTTCACGCCGGAGCAGATGGCGAAGGGCTACGCGATGTTCGCCGAGCGCTACGGGATGCCGCTGGAGACCACGCCGCGCGCACGGCTCGGCGCCACCGTCCCCGCCTGCCGCGCGGTCGTCGCGACCCGGCTGCACGCGCCGGAGCTGGAGGAGGCGCTGCTGCGCCGCCTGCGCGTCCGCGTGATGACGACCGTCACCGGCGTCCTGGACGATCCCGAGACGATCGCCGGAGCGGCGACCGACGTCGGCCTCGACCCCGCCGAGCTGGAGTCCTGGATCGCCGAGCCCGCCGTCGAGGCGCAGCTCGCCGAGGACATGCGGCTGACCCGCGAGCCGGCGCCCGCCGCGATCGCGATGAAGCACAAGCTTGCCAAGACGCCCGAGGGCGTCTGGCGCTACACCGCCCCGTCGCTTACCTTCCGTCGCGACGACGGCGTCCAGCTCGACACGCCGGGCTTCCAGCCGTCATTGGCGTACGAGAACGCGGTCGCGAACCTCGCGCCCGAGCTGGAGCGGCGCGACGAGCCCGAGTCGGTGGAGGAGCTGCTGGCCTGGGCCCCGTTCCCGCTGGCGACCAAGGAGGTCGCCGAGGTGATGGGCGCCGCGTCGCTGATCGACGTGCGGACCGCGCTGGTCGAGTCCGGCGCGACCGAGCTGCGTGCCGGCACCGACGCCTTCTGGGCGCTCGAGCCGGCGACCGCGATCGCCTGAGCTTGGCCCGGGCGCCGCGCGCGCCCCGATGTGCGCGGCGTTCGGTGTCCTATGGACACCGAGAACCGCGCAGGTCCCGGTGGACGACGCGCTAGTAGAGCGCGGCGGCGAGTCTGCGGCGGCCTTCGCGGGCGAGCGGGTGCTCGACGCCCAGCTCGGCCAGCAGGCCGACGACGACCTTGCGGATCTCGTCCCGGGCGCCGTCGGCGCCGGGCATCGCGGCGATCAGCAGGTCCAGCGCGCGCTCGTCCTCACCGGCGTCCAGCGCGGCGAAGGCGTCGGTCAGGTCGGGCGTGCCGGAGCGTTCGAGCGCGATCCGCGCGGCGAGGCCGCTGGCGCCGAAGTCACCCGGGGCACGGGAGAGCAGTTCGCTCGCCTCGTCGTCCTCGCCGCGGGCGTGGAGCACTCGGGCGAGGGGGAGGATCGCGTCGGCGCGGGAGGGGGCCAGCTCCAGCGCTCTGCGCAGCGAGGCCTCGTCGCCGGCGGCGACCAGGAGGTCGGCCTCGGAGGGGACGAGCGAGTCGAAGAATCTCTCGACCTGCGGGCGGGGCTGCGCACCGACGAACTCCTCGACGACCGCGCCGTCGCGGAACGCCTTGACAGCCGGGATCCCCTGGATCCCGAAGGCCTGGGAGATGCCGGGGTTGCTGTCGGTGTCGAGTCTCGCGAGCGCGACGCGCCCTTCCCGGGCGGTGGCGCCGTCCTCCAGCAGGGGGCCGAGCTGGCGGCACGGGGCGCACCATTCGGCCCAGAAGTCGACCACCACGGGGATCGTGCGCGAGCGCTCGATCACGTCCTGCTCGAAGGTGGCCTCGGTGACATCGAAGATCATGCGCTCAGGGTAGCGGCCGGCGCCACGTCGGCCGCTTCCGCTATCACCTGAGGTCATGAGCGGCGCGGCGACGGACCAGACGATCGAGCGGGACGGCGTCCGCCTGGCGGTGCAGGACGCGGGTGAAGGGGTGCCGGTCGTGCTGCTGCACGGTCTCACGGCGACGCGCCGCTATGTCGTGATGGGCTCGCGCGCGCTGGAGCGCGGCGGGCATCGCGTGATCGCCTACGACGCGCGCGGACACGGGGAGTCGACCGCCGCGCCGACGCCGGCGGCCTACGGCTACGGCGCGCTCGCGGACGACCTGCGGGCGGTGCTCGACGGGCTCGGGGTCGAGCGGGCGGTGCTGGCGGGGGCGTCGATGGGAGCGCACACGCTGCTGCGGTTCGCGCTCGACGCGCCCGAGCGGGTCGCCGGGCTCGTCGTGATCACGCCCGCGTACGACCCGGCGACGAACGACGACCCCGCGCGGCTCGCCTACTGGGACCGGCTTGCCACGGGCCTGCGCGAGGGCGGGATCGAGGGCTTCGTGGAGGCCTACCGAGTCGACGACGAGGTGCCGGAGGCGTGGCGCGACACGGTGCGGACGGTGCTGCGCCAGCGGATGAGCCAGCACCGGGACCTCGGGGCGGTCGCGGACGCGCTCGTCGCGGTGCCGCGCTCGCGCCCGTTCGACTCGCTCGCGGAGCTGGGTGAGCTGCCGGCCGTGCCGACGACGGTGGTCGTGAGCCGCGACGAGGCCGACCCCACCCACCCGCAGGCGATCGGCGAGGCCTACGTCGAGACGATCGCGGGCGCCCGCCAGGTGACGGAGGAGGAAGGCAAGTCCACGCTCGCCTGGCAAGGCGGCCAGCTCTCGAAGGAGATCGCGGCGGTGGCGGACGCGGCGGGGTGAGTCTCTCAAGCCGAGGGCTGCCGTCGCCGACGCTGGCATCGACCCGAGGCGGCACCCTCGATCCCGTCTTCCCGCCCGATCGAAATGCCGCCGACGTGGTCGCCTGGCTGCGAAGATCGTCGGATGGGGATCTCGACTGAGCCTCACTTCGCCGGCGCCCTGGGCAGCGAGGCCGAGCTGCGGGAGCTGTACGAGCAGCCGTCCGGGTTCGCGGCGCGCAAGCAGATCGACCATCTCGACTCCGCCGCCCGTCAGCTGATCGCGCTGGCGCCGATCGTCTTCGTCGCGAGCCACGACGCCGAGGGCCGGGCCGACGTGACGCCGCGCGGGGGCGATCCGGGCTTCGTCACGGTCCTCGACGACGACACGCTCGCGATCCCCGACGCGACCGGCAACAAGCGACTCGACACGCTCCGCAACGTGGTCGCGACCGGCCACGCCGGGCTGCTGTTCGTGATCCCTGGCCGTGGGCAGACGCTGCGGGTCAACGGCCGCGCCCGCGTCAGCGCCCGGCCTGAGCTGCTGGCCGGGCTGCGGCCCGTCGGCAAGCCGCCCCGCAGCGCGCTCGTCGTCAAGGCCGACGAGGTCTACACGCACTGCCCGAAGGCGTTCGTCCGCTCCGCGCTGTGGGATCCCGCCACTTGGCCGAGCGCCGCCGAGCAGCCGTCCGCGGCGGCCGTCCTCCACGCCCACGTCGGCGACCCCGCCGTCACGCTCGTCGACGTGGAGCGCTCGCAGGCGGAGTCGCTGGCCCGACGGCTCGCGTGAGCGGGTACAGCCCCGCCCCGCTCCCCCGCAAGCTCGGCTTCAGGCCCGGCGACCGGCCCGCGCGCCGGCACACGCCGCGCGCGCAATCATCAACCTGACCGCGTCCCCGGCGCGGCAGCCTCGACCACGCCATCCCGGAAGGCAGCGCATGCACAGGGTCAGGACCGACGACGACGTTCACGCAACCTCCTACGCGGCCCGCTGGGTCGACCGGCCGGTGCCGAAGTTCCGTCTCCCGACGCACGGGCTGGAGGCCGACGCCGCCTACCACCTGGTCCACGACGAGCTGAACCTCGACGGCAACCCGGCCCTCAACCTCGCCTCCTTCGTGACCAGCTGGATGGAGCCGCAGGCGGAGCGGCTGGCGGCCGAGACGCTCGGCAAGAACATGATCGACCAGGACGAGTACCCGCAGACCGAGGTGATCCACGAGCGCGTGATCGCGATGATCGGCCGCCTCTTCCACGCGCCGGCCGACGCGAGAACGATCGGCACCGCGACGATCGGCTCCTCCGAGGCGATCATGCTCGCCCTCCTCTCGCACCGCACCTCGTGGCGCAACCGCCGCAGAGCCGAGGGCAGACCGATCGACAAGCCCAACCTCGTCCTCGGCGCCGACGTCCACACCTGCTGGGAGAAGTTCACTCGCTACTTCGACGTCGAGGCGCGGATCGCCCCGATGAAGCCCGGCCACTACACGCTCTCGGCGGCCGACGTGGAGTCCCGCGTGGACGAGAACACGATCGCCGTCGGCGCCCTGCTCGGCACCACCTACAGCGGCCAGATCGACGACCTCGCCGGGATCGACGAGCTGCTGACGCGGCTGAAGCGGGAGCGCGGCTGGCACGTCCCGCTCCACGTCGACGCCGCCAGCGGCGGCTTCCTCGCTCCCTTCGTGCGGCCCGAGCTGGCGTGGGACTTCCGCCTCCCGAGCGTCCGCTCGATCAACGTCTCCAACCACAAGTTCGGGCTCGTCTACCCGGGCATGGGGACGGTGGTCTTCCGCGACGAGTCCGACCTGCCGGAGGAGCTGGTGTTCCACATCGACTACCTCGGCGGTGACATGCCGAACTACAGCCTCAACTTCTCCCGCCCCAGCAACACGGTGATCCTCCAGTACTACAACTTCCTGCGTCTTGGCCGGGAGGGATACACCCGCATCGCGCAGGCGATGATCGAGAACGCGCAGGCGCTTACGCGCGGCCTGGTCGAGACGGGCGCGTTCGTCGCGCTCCACGACGGCGACACCTTCCCGGTCGTGGTGGTGCGCGCGCAGGACCCGAGCGCGGTCGACGTCTTCGCCGTCTCCGACCAGCTGCGCCGGCGCGGCTGGATCGTCCCCGCCTACCCGATGCGCCCGGACGCGGAGGAGATCAAGGTGCTGCGGATGGTCGTGAAGGAGAGCTTCAGCCGCGACATGGTCGACATCCTCCTCGGCGACGTCAGACGGGCGCTGGCGAGCGACCACTGCAAGCCGCGCGTCTCCAGCTCGCCCGACACGCCGAACCCGGCGAGACGGCCGATCTGCTGAGGAGCCGCCGGGCTAGCGCCGCGGCGAGGCGGCGCTGGCTCTGCGCGCGACCTTGATCGCGCCGTTGATCGAGTGGGCGACCGGCAGCGCGTCGCGCAGCGCCTCGATCTCGGTGCGGCGGAAGCGCGGCGCGCCGGTGTGGCCGACGTCGCAGGGGAAGGCGAGCCGCTCCGACCATCTGCGCAGCGCGGCCGGCGGGACGTCGAGCAGCGCCGCTGCCTGCTCCCAGGTCAGGGCGCAGTCACCGTGATCGGCCTGCCGTGCTGTCACCTCAACACTCATCAAACCTCACCGTAACCGATCATCTTGCTGTTTCCAAGCAATGGTGAACGATCATTTCCTGATTGGTCAGGACATTGACCTCCGGGCACGTCGGCGTCAGGTGACGCGCCGGTGCAGCGGGGTGTGGCGACGCTTGCCGGCGGGCTCGATCAGCTCCATCAGCCGCAGGCAGTAGACGGTCCGCTGGGCGAGCACCGTCGGGCAGCCGAGCAGCGCCGCCAGCTCCCGCGTGCTGAACGGCTCCTCCGGCAGCGGGGGCAGCGCGGCGAGCACGTCGGCGGGCGTGCGCAGCTCGACGCGGTCGAGCACCTCGACCAGCCGGCGCTCGCCGCTGTCGCGGGTGCGGCGCCGCACCCGCACCGGCTCGGGACCGCGGATGTGGTCCTCGCGGCCGAGCAGCACCTCGAGCGTCAGGTGCGGGTGGGCGAGCAGCGAGGGGAAGGCGACGAGCTTGTCGAACAGGTCGACGACGGTCGCGCGGCGCGGCGAGCGGCGGGTCGAGAGCACCTCGCCGGACCCGTCGACGCGGATGATCCGCCGCTCCGCCGCGACCGGGTGGACGATCCGCACGCGGTGGTCGTCGAGCAGCGCGTCGAGCTTCGGGCCGAGCGGGCCGAAGCCGCCGGTCTGCACCTCGACCAGCTCGCCGTCGGCGCGCACGAGGTCGATCACCCAGCGGCCGACCTTCACCTCCAGGCGGTCGCCGGGCTGCGCGAGCGCCGCCTTGACCGCCGCGTGCAGCGGCCCTTCGCGTAGCACTCCGATGCCCGACACCGCCGCCCAGGGTAGTCGGGACGGCGGCGGCCCACCGGGCTCAGGCGACCTCGGACAACGCCGCCGCCTCGGACTCGACCAGCGGGTCGCCGGCCCCGACCCCGGCCCCCGCCGGCGCCGGTCGCAGCACCGTGACCGCGACGACGATCGCGAGCCCGACGAGCCCGGCGGCGATCAGGAACGCGAGGTGGTAGCCGCCGACGAGCGAGCTGGCGAGCGAGTGACCCTGCCCCCGCAGCGTGCTCGTCCGCGTGGTCGAGAGCGTCGCGAGGACGGCCAGCCCGACGGCGCCGCCGACCTGCGCGGTCGTGTTGACGAGCCCGGAGGCGAGGCCCGCGTCGCGCGGCGTCGCGCCCGACATCGAGAGCGTCATCAGCGCCGGGAAGGCCGTCCCGGCGCCGAGGCCGAGCACGACCATCACCGGCAGCACGTCGGGGAGGTAGTCGCCGTCGACCGGCGCGCGGGCGAACAGCAGCAGCGAGAGGCCGATCAGCGCGAGGCCGGGCAGCAGCACCGTGCGCGGCCCGAAGCGCGTCTGCAGCCGCTCGGAGAGCTGGAGCGAGCAGGCGCCCATCACGACCGACATCGGGAGGAAGGCGA
>JAATFK010000096.1 GCA_015655225.1 Solirubrobacterales bacterium
GCAACCTCGTCGTCGGCAGTTGCCTGGGCGGGCTGGTCGCAGAGGGCCCAGCGAAGGTAGTCGAGAATCGTCGACTTGCCGGTGCCGCGGCCACCGATGAGAGCCGTGTATTGCGGATTGAGCGCCACGTCGACCCGGCCCATGAACTTGCTCTGCGATACGACCACGCGCGACACCCAAACATTCGGCAACCCAGGCTCAACGTGCGAAAGCCGAGACTCCTGCGCCAAGCAGGCCTGCCGGATCGCTTCGGCGGTTGGCGCAGCCCACTTGATCCATGTCGCGTGGGCTCCGAGTGTCGAGAAGTCGGCCTTCCGCGAGTCGGACGTCTGGAAGAGGGCGAGCTTCTTCAACCCCCAGTTTGCATCGCCGCCGTCCAGGATACGTCTCTCGCCCACGTACTTCGGTTTGTCAAGTTGCGTGATCGCCCCGTCGAGATATCCGCCGACGGCGGCCATGTCGCTGTACTTGGTCTGAAACGACGTTCGGAGCAGGGTCTTGTGCCCGCTGGGCGTAACGTTTGGCAGAAGGATGTAGCGCCCCCTGAGCCAGTCGTTCTTGTCAAGCTTCGCTTGTAAATCGTTGAGGTTTCCTGAGTCAGAGAGAGCGACCGGCTGCGGGACAGCGTCGAGACTCGAGTCGACCGGATCGAAATGCAGGGCCTTGAGTACATCGTCGAGCCGATCTACCGGGAAGTCCGCATCGAGAATCAGAATGGCCTGGCATGGCACGCTCAGCGTCAACTCGACGGCTGGAAAGACAACCAGACGTTCTGCCTCGGGTACAGCGGTCCCGTCGGCACGCTTCTCGGTCGCTGCGGCCTTCTTGACGTGCGGGAAGTAGGCAAAATCGTGATGGTCCGAGATCGCCACCGCTTGGAGACCTTTCTCGCGCGCTGCAGCTACGAACGCCTGCGCCCAAATATCCCGCTCGGCTACACCCGGACGCGGGCCATCCCACTGCGTATCGCGTGGGGTGTGAACCTGGAAGTCCGAGCAGTAGAAATGGCCACCGCGGTCGATCAGCTCAATTGGACGAGTGGGTGTCACGCTACCCCCGGGGCGACAGTTCGACGCAGAAACCTGAGTACCGATCATCTCATGACGATGCATCGCGTGCCCCGATAGGTCGCAAGAGCGACGATTGGCGATAGCAGCGGGTCGTTCAGGGCGGCACGCCCGGCAGCGTGGGGGGACAGACGCAGGCGCCGACAAGACACATCGGGGGATATTCGGGCGACGCGCATCGCGACTCCCTGCCACATCGACAATGTCCGCCAACCTAAACCCCCCGACAGACACGCGCAGAAATCGGCGGTGGGCTTCCGCGCGCATCGATCGCCAATCGCGGCCGGCGGATTCCCGAGCAGGAAGTTGCGTATTGCTCGCCGGTGCATTTGCCTCAGACGCATGCTTCTCGGGGCCCCTCGGTGTTGGCCGAGGCCGGGCCTCACGCGTCATTGGGCCACGATCAGGCCACGAACTCCAGAACTGGCACAAAAACGCTCATAAAATGAGCCGCAGATGAGAACCAAAACGGGCTCGTTTGCAGCGCTTTCCGCCAAAGCCGGAGAGGGGACTCGAACCCCTGACCCCCTGTTTACAAGACAGGTGCTCTACCAGCTGAGCTACTCCGGCGGGCGCGCGGGCCGTCGCGCGGCGCGCGCGAAAAGTCTACGTGCGGTCGAGGGCCGCGTGCTCGATCTGGCCGTGTCCGTTGCTGGCGGCGTGCTCGGCGCCGATCGATGTCGGCGGCGGCTCCTCCGGCGGCGCCGGTGGGTTCAGCCGCCGCTCCAGCTCCCCGAGCACGAAGCCGAACAGCGCGTGGCGCCACGCCGCCTGCCAGAACGCCCGGCGGTTGCCGGTCAGCGTCGGCAGCTGCGCGCGGGCGGGGTGGAAGCGGTCGGTCACGCGGCCCAGCGGCCACAGCGCGAGGTGCTCGGTCAGTCCCACCAGCGGACCGCGCGCGACCGGCGGCAGCGGCCCGCCCACGACCGGCGCCACGCCCGCGTAGACCGCGCCGAACAGCGCCCCGTTGAGAACGTGCAGCCCCAAGCCGGCCGGATACCAGGCGCGCGCGCCGGCGCCCGGCAGCGCCGCTCGCCCGAGCAGCTCGACGTCGTCGTAGCGGCAGCCGAAGACGCGCTTGTCGAGCGGCTGCTGCGCCGCCCAGACGGTGGCGGCGCCCGCCCCCGCGAGCGCGCCGCGAAGGCTGCGTCGGCGGTCGATCCTCATTCCCACCGACTGTAACGCGCCGAGCGACCCTGGGTACGTAACTCCGATGAGTCCCACGCACGAGAGCCTGCACCGGCGCGCCCGCGAGCAGGGCGTCAACCCGGTCGTCTACTGGCTGGTCCGCGCCTTCCTCCAGCCGTTCTTCCACCTCTACTTCCGGATGAGCCGGCTCGGGCGTGAGCACATCCCGCAGGACGGCCCGATCATCTTCGCGGCGAACCACCGCAGCTTCCTCGACCCCTTCGTGATCGCCACGATGGTGCGGCGGCCGATCTACTACGTCGCCAAGCAGGAGCTGTTCCGCAAGCGCCTCCAGGGCTGGCTGCTGAACTCCCTCGGCGCCTTCCCGGTCGACCGCGGCAACGCCGACCGCGACACGATCGACACCGCCAAGGCGATCCTCGCGCGCGGCGACTGCGTCCTGATCTTCCCCGAGGGCACCCGCAACCGTCCCGGCCCTCCCGGCCGCGCCAAGCGCGGCGTCGGCCGCCTCGTGCTGGAGACCGGCGTCCCGGTCGTCCCGGTCGCCGTGATCGGCACCGAGTCGATCCGCAAGGGCTGGCGCATCCGCCCCCACAAGGTCCGCATCCGGGCCGGCCACGCCCTCACCTTCCCGCAGGTCGAGCACGCCTCGCGCGACCTCGCGCAGGCCGTCAGCGACCGCATCTGGCCGTGCGTGATGCTCCAGTGGGAGTGGCTCGGCGGGATCACCCCGCTGCGTCGCGCGGCCGTCATCGGCGCCGGCGCGTGGGGCACGACCCTCGCCGTCATGCTCGCCCGCGCCGGCCTCGACGTCGACCTCGGCTGCCGCACCCGCGAGCAGGCCGACCAGCTCGCCGCGACCCGCGAGAACACGCGCTACCTGCCCGGCGTCACGCTGCCGGAGAACGTGCGCGTCGCCCGCGCCGCCGACCTCGAGCTGTCCGCGCACGACCTCGTCTGCCTCGCCGTCCCGGCGCGCGACCTCCCGGCCGCGCTCGCCGCCCATGGCAGCGACGTGCCCGAGCGCGCCGGCGTCCTCGTCGTCTCCAAGGGGCTCGTCCCGCCGCTCGGCACGCTCCCGTCGGCCTACGCCGCCGCCCGCGTCCCGGCCCGCGCGGTCGCCGCGCTCGCCGGACCGTCGCTCGCGCCCGAGGTGCTGTCGCACGGCGCCTCGATCGTCGTCGCGACCGCCGACGACGCCTTCGCGCTCGAGCTCGCCGCCGTCCTGCGCTCGGCCGGCTTCGACGTCGAGTCGACGCGCGACGTGACCGGCGTCGAACTCGCCGGCTGCGCGAAGAACGCGGCCGTCCTCGCGGCCGCGACGGCCGGCGCGACCTCCGGCCCGAACGCCGCCGGCGCCGCCGCCGGCAAGGTCTTCGCCGAGATCGAGGGACTCGCGCGCCGTCGCGGCAGCGCTCCCGAGACGTTCTCGGGACTGGCGGGAGCCGGCGACCTCGTCGCGACCGTCGTCGCCGACGGCAGCCGCAACCGCCGCGCCGGCGAGCTGCTCGGCCGC
The DNA here is from genome assembly GCA_015655225.1 of Solirubrobacterales bacterium. GTDB lineage: Bacteria > Actinomycetota > Thermoleophilia > Solirubrobacterales > Solirubrobacteraceae > Conexibacter. Next base: position 3,733 of record JAATFK010000096.1, read on the forward strand.
GGCGTCCCGGCAGCCGAGATCGCCGGTGCGCTCGGCCACGCCGCCGAAGCCGTCGACAGCGTCCCGCTGCTCGCCGCGATGCTCGCGCAGGAGCGCGTCCCGGCGCCGGCGACGAACGCCCTCGCCGCGCTCGTCGAGGGTCGCATCGCGCCGGAGCGCTGGACCGAGGCGCTCACGAAGCCGGCCGAGCTGCCCGCCCGCCCCGCGCGGACGAGAGCGGCGTAGGCAGGCGCATCCTCCTGCGGGATACTGCCGTGCGGTGGCCGACGACGAACAGCAGGAGCGCAGGAAGAAGGCCGAGCTCGACCGCGAGTTCTCCGACCTCTATCGCGCCCACCTCCGCGACGTCTACTCCTACGCCTACTACCGCGTCGGCAACCATCACGACGCCGAGGACCTCACCGAGCAGACGTTCCTCCAGGCCTACCGCCACTACGAGCGCGCGGTGCGCGAGTCCGACGGCCGTCCGCTGCGGCCGTGGCTCATCCGCATTGCCCACAACCTGGCAGCGAACTTCTACCGCGACCGCGCGCGCAAGCCGCAATCGTCGATCGAGGACGCGGCCGTGATCTCGGCGCCGCACACGACCGAGACGCTGGTCGAGGGCCGCGCCGAGCTGGAGCGGATCCTGGCCGGCGTCCAGCAGCTGCCCGACGACCGCCGCGAGGCGCTGATCATGCGCTTCGCGCTCGTCATGGACAACCGCGAGATCGCCCGCGCCCTCGGCCGTACCGACGGCGCGACGAAGGTGCTGCTGCACCGCGCGATCAGACAGCTGGAGGGGATCGTCGCGGACCCCGAGCCCGAGCCCGCAGAGCCGGCGGCGGAGCCGGAGGCGAGCTCGTGAGCGCGACCGACTTCGAGAGCCGGCTGAAGGCGGCGCTGGCGCCGGTCGAGCCGCCCGAGGATCTCGCCAACCGCCTCGAGCGCACGCTCGTGAGCCTCACCGCGATCGCCGCCGACGAGCTGGAGTCGTGGGAGATCTCCTCGATGCGCGACCCCCGCAACTGGGCGCGCCCGGTCGCCGCGACTGTGATCGGCGCGACCGCCGGGACGGCGCTCGTGGTGCTGCGCGTGCGCGGCCGTCACAAGCGCCGCAAGGACCAGTCGAGCGGCATGCTCGACCTCGCCGAGCGGACCGTGCGCGACCTCGCCGACGAGGCGCGCCGGCTGCTCCCGCGCAGCGACTGATCCGCCCGCCGACTTCGCGCGAAAGCGCGCCTGAGCTGGGGGAAAGGTCCGGCTGCTAGCGTCTCGCGCGCCATGGCCACGTGCTACCGACACCCGACGCGAGAGACCGGCGTCTCCTGCTCCAATTGCGGCCGTCCGATCTGCCCGGATTGCATGACCCCGACCTCCGTCGGCATGCGCTGCCCGGAGTGCGCGTCGCAGAAGACGAGAGTCCGTCGCGTCGCCCGCACGCCCGGCGGCGGCGTCACGACTTCGAGACCGCTGGCGACGTACACGATCATCGCGATCAACATCGTCGCCTTCCTCGCGGAGCTGACGAGCGGCAGCGGCGGCTTCAGCGGCGCGGAGAACGGGAACGTCTTCGACAAGGGCGCGCTGTACGGCCCGCTCGTGCACTACAACCACGAGTACTGGCGGCTGGTGACCTCCGGGTTCCTGCACGCGAACTTCCTCCACATCGCGCTGAACATGTGGTTCATCTACGCGATCGGCTCGGCGCTCGAACCGGCGATCGGCCGCGCCCGCTACGTCGCGCTCTACTTCACCGCGCTGCTCTGCGGCTCGTTCGGCGTCCTGCTGCTGCAGCCTGACACGGTCGCGATCGGCGCCTCCGGCGCGGCGTTCGGCCTGCTCGGCGCGCTGATCGTCGAGGCCCGGCGACGCGGGATCGACCTCTGGCAGTCGGGCCTGCTGCTGACGGCGCTGATCAACTTCGCCTTCACGTTCACCGTCTCGGGCATCTCGATCGGCGCGCACGTCGGCGGCTTCCTCGGCGGCATCCTCGTCGGGATCGTCTTCGACCAGGCCGACCGGCGGCGGATGCCGCCGGCCGTCTCGCTCGCCGCCTGCGTCGTGCTGTCGGTCGCCGCCGTGCTGGGCGGGATCGCGCTCTCCGGCGACGGCAACCTGATCGGCACGACCGTCTTCTAGGCCGCGCGCCTCAGCCCGTCACGTCGAACAGCTGACGTGAATCGTCGAGTCGGCGCTCGCGCTGGTGCCGTCGAGGTATCTGTAGTCGGCGTGGAGCGGCAGGTTTCTGTTCTTCGGGCATCTCGTCGGCTCGATGTAGCCGCGCTTCACCTTCTTGCCCTTGACGGTCGTCGTCGTGGTCGCCTTCAGCGTCACGTCGAACGTCGTCAGCGCGGCCTGGTCGTCGGGCAGGATGTCGCGCAGCGTCGCGGGGATGTTGATGAGCGTTCTGTAGCCGTATCTGCCGCTCGTCTTGATCAGCGGCGCGTCGAACGAGACGTTGATGTCGGCCGGGAGAGTGAAGACGGCCTGCATCACGACCGACTTCCCACCCGCGCCGTTCCAGACGTTGAGCCGGCCGCTGAAGGACTGCTCGAGCCCGTGGACGTAGGCGACCGCCGGGCCGCCGCCGATCAGCGAGCCCTTCGGGCAGGCCGACGGCCGGCCGTGGGCGCGGTTGAGCGTCGCCGCGCTGCACGACGGGAACAGGCGGCCGTTCGCGACCGCGTTGGTCGGCAGCGAGAGCACCATGTTGGTGAGGATCGGCGAGGACTGGCCCGGCGTCGCCACGACGCGTCCTCTCAGGTTCAGCGCGAGCGAGTGCCCGACCCCGTTGCGCAGCTTGCCGAACGCGTTCGGCGTCACCGCACCGCTGATCGAGATCGCCGACGGCGCGTCCGCGGCCGGTGCGGTGGCGGCGAGCAGGAGCAACGCGACTGCGGCGGCCGGGAGGATGCGTGCTGCGCGGGGAGTCTTCATCCAGCGATCGTAAACGCGCGCGTACCGCGCCGTCCACCCCCAAACGGGTTCGCTGACGCTCGCGCTACAGCTCGACCGTGATCGGCTCGCTCGGCGGCGCCGGGACGGCCTCCGGGTGGATCACGTGCGCGAGCAGCTCGAGCCCGTCGATCAGCCGTGGGCCGGGGCGCGAGAAGTAGGCGTTCGCGTCGACCGCGACGACCTCGCCGGCGCCGAGCGACGCGAGCCGCTCGCGGAAGGCGAGCGCCTCCTCGCGTGCGCGCGGTCCGTCGTAGCCGCACGGCATCACGACGACGAGGTCCGGCTCGGAGGCGGCGACCTCCTCCCAACTGCGGCGCTCGGAGTGCTCGCCCGGCATCCCGAGGACGTCGATCCCGCCGGCGTAGTCGATCATCTGCGGCGTCCAGTGGCCCGCGACGTAGAGCGGGTCGAGCCATTCGAGCGCCGCGATCCGCGGCCGCCGGCGATCCCGCACGGCGAGTCGCACGCGGTCGATCCGCGCGGCCGAGCGGGCGATCAGGTCGACCCCGGGACCCTTGCGGTTCGTCGCCTGCGCGAGCGTGCGCACGTTGCCGAGCATCTCGCCGAGCGTGTGCGGGTCGAGCGAGATCACGGCCGGCCGCGTCTCGATCCGCTCGGCGATCGCGCGCACGTCCTCCTCCGAGACGGCGCAGACGGCGCAGAGCGCCTGCGTCACGATCAGGTCGGGGCGCAGCTCCCGCAGGAGCGCGGCGTCGAGCTCGTAGATCGCCTCGCCCTGGTCGGCGCGCGCCCGCACGA
>JAATFK010000185.1 GCA_015655225.1 Solirubrobacterales bacterium
GGCCGGGCGCGGCGTCGGCGGCGGCGGCCGCGATCAGCCGTCCGCTGACGGCGGGGAAGTCCTCCTGGCGCTCGCGCGCCGGGTAGATCCCCAGCACGACGATCAGGTCGGCGGCCGCCAGCGCCTCCCCGAACGCGCGCGCGAACGCCTCGGTGCGCGAGAAGAGGTGGGGCTGGAAGATCGCCACCACGCGGGCGGGAGCGAGCGTGCGGGCGGCCGCGAGGGTCGCGGCGACCTCGGTCGGGTGGTGGGCGTAGTCGTCGTAGACGACCGCGCCGGAGGGCGCGGTGCCGACCAGCTCGAAGCGCCGGCCGGCGCCGCTGAAGTCGGCCAGCGCGGCGGCCGCGGCGGCGGGGTCGGCGCCGGCGAGGCGGCAGGCCTCCAGCGCGGCGGTCGCGTTGAGCGCGTTGTGCGCGCCGGGGACGCGCAGGCGCACCTCGATCCCGCGCCACTCGAAGCGGATCCCGGAGGGGTCGAGCAGCGGCTCCGGGGCGTCGTAGGGGACCAGCTCCGGGGCGCCGGGCCCCGAGGGCGCGAGCGCGACGAGCGCCGGCCGGTCCCACACGACGACCGCCTCGGTCGCGCGCGCGAGAAACGTCCGGAAGGTCTCCTCGACGTCGAGCCGCGAGCCGTAGGTCGCGTGGTGGTCCAGCTCGGCGTTCGTGAGGACCGCGACGTCGGGGTGGAGCTTCAGCAGCGAGCGGTCGGACTCGTCGGCCTCGACGACGACGAGGTCGCCGTCGCCCCAGCCGGCGTTCGCGCCGGTCGAGCGGACCGCGCCGCCGACGAGGTAGCCGGGGTCGAGCCCGCAGCCGCGCAGCGCGTGCACGACCATGCTCGAGGTCGTCGTCTTGCCGTGCGTGCCGGTGACGGCGATGCAGCGGCGCAGCGCCGTGATCTCCCCCAGCAGGTCGGCGCGGTGCAGCTCCGGCCAGCCGTGCTCGCGGGCGATCGCCCGCTCGGGGTTCTCGGCGGGAACGGCGGTCGAGTAGACGACCTCCGCCCCGTCCGGGACGTTGGCGGCGTCGTGCGGGCCGACGAGCGGCTCGATCCCGGCCGCGACGAGCGGGCCGGTGTAGGCCGAGGGGGCGCGGTCGGAGCCGGTCACCCGGGCCCCGAGCGCGTGGGCGACGAGCGCGAGCCCGCTCATGCCCGCGCCGCCGATCCCGATGAAGTGCAGCCGCCGTCCGGCCCACGGTCTCGCGTCGGTCATGGCCTGGACCCTAGCGACCGCCGGTGCGGGCCGGCCGGTCCCACGGACCCGCGCACGCGCCACGTCCCCCATCAGGAAACCCATCGTTAACGCGCTCAATTGTATGCTGATCACGCCTTGCGTCGAGCGCGACGAAAGGGGGATTGCGCCTGCCCGATCACAGGCGAATCAATCTTCACCTCAACGAAGGGATCAATGATGAACAGACGAGCCAGAGCGCTCGTGGTCCTCGCCGTGTCCGCGTGCGCGCTCTTCGCGAGCGTCGCCGGCGCGTCGGCGACCTCCCTGCAGTTCACGCCCGGTGGACCGATAGCGGTGGGCGGCAGCCTCGCCGTGAGTGGAACGTTCAGAGGCATCGCGTTCACGGTCACCTGCCCCACCGTCTCGCTGTCCGGCTCGGTCGCGACCGCGCCGATCCCGGAGACGCCGGGCGCCCCTGTCGGCAGCGTCGCGAGCGGCAGCTTCACCGGCTGCAACACGCCGATAGCCGGCGCGATCACCGCCGTGGGGCTATTCCCGTGGCCGATCCAGTTCGTCTTCCGGCTATCGGCCGGCAACTACCTATATGACTTCGCACCCGCACGGATACTAATATCGTCCGTGGCCCTCGGACTGCAGTGCCTATATCAAGGCAATCAGGGCTTCCTAATTCCCGCCGCCGGCAACACCGCGACGCTGCTACCGACGGGGATCCCGCTGTTCAGAGACCTAAACGCCTCCGGCAACTGCCCGGCGACGATCACGTTGACCGGGACCTTCGCGCTCACCCCGACGCAGGTGATAACGGAGATATAGCCGCACCGGGGTGAGCGCGACGTGCGCTCACCCCCGCGCCGCCGCCAGCAGCTCCTCGGCGACCTCGCGGGCGGCGTCGGGCCGCGCCAGCTCGGCCGAGGCGGCGGCCATCGCGGCGAGCCGCGGACGGTCGCGCAGCAGCGCGGCGACCTCGCGCGCGAGCCGCTCTGCGGTCAGCTCGCCGTCGGGGACGATCACGGCGGCGCCGTGGCGCTCCATCCAGCGGGCGTTCGCGGTCTGGTGGTCGGCGGCGGCGTGCGGGTACGGGATCAGGATCGCCGGCCGGCCGTGCGCCGCGACCTCGAAGACCGATCCGCCGGCGCGCGCGACGACCAGGTCGCTCGCCAGCAGCGCGTCCCCGAACTCCGAGATGTAGGCCCGCAGGTCGTAGTGGTCCCCCGGCGCGCTCAGCGAAGCCAGGTCGCGCTCGCCGGCGGCGTGCAGCACCCGCAGCGGCACGCCATCCAGCGAGGGCGCCGCGAACGCCTGCACCGCCGCGGTGTTGATCGAGCGCGCGCCGAGCGAGCCGCCGAACACGAGCACCACCACGTCCCCCTCCTCCAGCCCGAAGCGCGCGCGGGCGGCCGCCCGGTCGGTCGACGGCGGCGGCGCGGGGCGCCCCGTCACGCGGTAGCGCTCCCCCTCCCGGCCGGGAATCGGGAAGGCGAGGCTGACGCGCCGCGCGAAGCGCGCGAGCGCGCGGTTGGAGATCCCCAGGTGGCTGTCGGCCTCCGTCAGCACGAGCGGGATCCGCCGCAGCACCGCCGCGATCCCGACCGTCCCGGCGACGTAGCCGCCGCCGCCCATCACCGCGTCGGGCCGCAGCTCCCCCAGCAGCCGCACGGAGGTGGCGACGCCGCCGAGCGCCCGCAGCGCCGCGCGCGTGGCCTTCAGCGGGTTGGTGCGGCTCAACCCCTCGACGCGGATCTGGCGCAGCTCGTAGCCGGCCTCCGGCACCAGCTGGGCCTCGGCCCGCTCGCCGCCGACGAAGACGACCTCGGCGCCGTCAGCTCGCAGCGCGTCGGCCACCGCCAGCGCCGGAACGACGTGACCCGCCGTCCCGCCGGCGGCGATCACGATCCTCGGTGGCGACGTCACGCGCTCTCGCGCTCCGGGCGGCCCGGCGCGTGGACGGCTCGACGAGGCGCAGGTGCACCTTCTCGCCGTCGGCGATGTTCAGCAGCAGCCCGACCGAGGCGAGGATCACCATCAGGTTGGTCGGGCCGTAGGAGATGAACGGCAGCGGCACGCCGGTCAGCGGCGCGATGCCGAGCACCACGAAGATGTTGAGCGTCGCCTGGCACAGGATCAGGGCCGTGAGACCGGCCGCCAGCAGCTTCGCATACGGGGCGGCGGCGGCTCGCGCGGTCCGCAGGCCGGCCCACGCGATCATCCCGAAGAGGGCCACGACGCCCGCCACGCCGGCGACGCCCAGCTCCTCCCCGATCACCGCCAGGATGAAGTCGGTGTGTGCCTCCGGCAGGTAGAAGACCTTCTGCACCGACTGCCCGAGCCCGACGCCGAAGAGGCCGCCCGAGCCCATCGCGATCTGTCCCTGGACCGACTGGAAGCCGCTCGTCGACTTGCTCTGCCAGGGGTCGAGGAAGGCCGTCAGGCGCGCCTGCTGGTAGGGCTGGAAGAGCGTGTAGAGCAGCAGCAGCACGCCCGCGCCGGCGGCCAGGTAGGCGAGGTAGCGCAGCGGCACGCCGGCCGCCACCAGCAGCGCGCAGACCGAGGTCGCGATCACGATCGCGGTGCCGAGGTCCGGCTCGGCCGCGACCAGCAGGCACGCGCCCGCCATCACGACGACGATCGGACTCAGCATCCCCCGGAAGCTCTGGAGCCGCTTCGGGTGGTCGGAGACGAACTGCGCCGTGTAGAGGATCAGCGAGAACTTCAGCAGCTCGGAGGGCTGGAACGAGAGCGCGCCTGGGCCGATCCAGCGGCGCGCGCCGTTGACCGAGATGCCGAAGCCCGGCACCAGCACGAGCAGCACGAGGGCGAACGAGCCGATCAGCAGGACCGGCATCAGCCGCCGCATCAGCACCAGCCCGCGGCGTGAGATCACGTGCATCAGGGCGAGCCCGACCGCGCCGAACGCGATGTAGCGGACGAGGTAGGAGGTGCCGTGGGCGTCGCCCTGGAGCAGCCCTCTGGCCGACGAGGCGCTGTAGACCATCACCGCGCCGAGCGCGAGCAGGCAGAGCGTCGCCGTCAGCAGGACGCGATGCTCCAGCGGCTTGGTCGCGCCGCGGGCGCGGCGGGCGGTGGTGGCGGCCGGCGCCGAGGTCGCCATCAGGCTCCCTCGACGAGGTGGCGGAAGTGGTCCCCGCGCGCCTCGAAGTTCGCGAACTGGTCGAAGGACGCGCAGGCCGGCGAGAGCAGGATCGTGTCGCCGGCGTGCGCGGCGGCGCTCGCGGCCGTCAACGCACGCTCCAGGTCCCCGGCCCGTGTCAGCGGGACGCCGGCCGGCTCCAGCGCGGCGGCGAGCTCCTCCGCCCCCTCGCCGATCAGGTAGACGGCGCGGCAGGCGCGCGCGACGGCGGGCGCGAGCGCGTCGAAGGCCTGCGCCTTCGTCACCCCGCCGGCGATCAGGTGGACGGTGCCGGGGGCGAAGGAGCGCAGCGCCACGAGCGTCGAGGCGACGTTCGTCGCCTTCGAGTCGTTCACGTAGGCGACGCCGTCGCACTGGGCGACCAGCTCGAGCCGGTGCGCGACCCCGCGGAAGCTCCGCAGGCCGGCGCGCACGGCGTCGGGGTCGATCCCCCGCGCGAGCGTCAGCGCGGCCGCCGCCATCGCGTTCTCGACGTTGTGCGGCCCCGGCAGCGGCAGCTCGTCGGCTGCCAAGAACGGCGCGCCCTCCCACCAGATCGTCCCGTCGCGCAGGGCGATCGCGGCGTCGTCCGAGCCGGAGCCGTCCCCCGCCCCGAACGTGATCCGCCGCGCCAGCCCCGGCAGCGCGCGCCCGAGCCCGGCCGGCGCGACCGCCACCGAGGACGCGTCCTGGTGGGCGAAGACGTTCAGCTTGGCGGCGACGTAGTCCTCGAAGGTGCCGTGGCGGTCGAGGTGGTCGGGCGCGAGGTTCAGCAGCACCGCGCCCTCGGGGGCGAAGGCGATCGTGTCCTCCAGCTGGAAGGAGGAGGCCTCGGCGACGATCGTCGCGGCCGGGTCGACCGCGCCGACGAGCGAGGAGGCGGCCGTGCCGACGTTGCCGGCGACCGCGACCGGCAACCCCGCCTCGCGGTGGATGTGGCCGATCAGCTCGGTCGTGGTGGTCTTGCCGTTCGTCCCGGTCACGGCGAGGAACTCGTTCGGGAGCAGCCGCCAGGCCAGCTCCAGCTCGCCCAGCACGGGCAGCCCGCCGGTGCGCGCGGCGGCGACGACGGGCGCGTCGTGGGGCACCCCGGGGCTCTTGACGAGCGTCCCGGCGCGGGCGACGAGTTCGGTTCCGGCGGCATCCACATGCACTTCGACGCCGGCGGCGCGAAGCCTGCCGACGTCGGGCGCGCCCGCATCCACTCCGATCACCTCCTCTCCGCGGGCGCGGAGCGCCAGAGCGGCCGCGACGCCGGAGCGCACGAGGCCGACCACCAGGAAGGGACCGGGCGGGAGCGGCGAACGGAGGCGGTGCTCCGGCGCCGCCACCTACTTGATGCTCTGCTGGAAGAGCGTGAAGCCGAACGCGGCGCAGACGGCCGCGATGATCCAGAAGCGCAGGATGATCTTCGTCTCCGACCAGCCGCGCAGCTCGAAGTGGTGGTGGATCGGCGCCATCAGGAAGACGCGTCTGCGGAAAGTCTGGAAGGCGAAGACCTGGATCGCGACCGACAGCGTCTCCATCACGAAGATCCCGCCGAAGATCACCAGCAGGATCTCGGTCTTCGTCATCACCGCGAGCCCGGCGATCGCTCCCCCGAGGCCGAGCGATCCCGTGTCCCCCATGAAGATGTTGGCTGGGAACGAGTTGAACCAGAGGAAGCCGACGCAGGCGCCGACGAGGCAGCCGGCCAGCAGCGTCAGGTCGCCCTGGCCGGTCGTGATGTAGGTGATGCCGATGTAGGCGAGCAGGACGATCGCGGCGCAGCCGGCGGCGAGGCCGTCGAGGCCGTCGGTCAGGTTGACGCCGCTCGTCGTGCCGGCGACGACGAGGTAGATGAAGACGGGATAGAAGACGCCGAGGTTGACCTGGGCGTCGACGACCCGCAGCTTCAGCGTGTCGGGCAGGTGCGCGCCCTTCGTCGCGGCGAGCCAGAGGCCGATCGAGATCGCGATCGTCGCCAGCAGCTTCGTGCGTCCCCGCACGCCGAGGGAGCGCCTGCGGACGATCTTCGTGAAGTCGTCCACGAAGCCGATGGCGGCGCACGCGAGCGCGGTCCCGAGGACGCCGATCGACTTCCAGTCGTACTTCGTCAGGATCAGGAACGGGATCGCGACCGCCGTGAAGATGATCAGCCCGCCCATCGTCGGCGTGCCGGCCTTCGCGTGGTGGCCCTCGGGGCCCTCCTCGCGGATGTTCTGGCCGAACTCGCGCTCGCGGATGAACGCGATGAAGCGCGGGCTGAGGAAGATGCAGATCAGCAGCGAGGCGGTCCCCGCGATCAGGACGCGACCCATCTAGGTCGCCTCGACCGGCGCCGTGAGCGCCTCGACGACGACCCGCAGGCCGACGCCGTAGGAGCCCTTCACGAGCACCGTGTCGCCCGCCTCCAGCAGCGCCGGGAGCGAGCGCGCGGCGCTCTCGGCGTCCGGCAGCGCGAGCGCCTCGCCGCCGTAGGCCGGCACCATCGCGGCGGCGAGCGGGCCGACGGCGACGAGCAGGTCGACGGCGCTGTCGGCCGCGTGCGCGCCGATCTCGGCGTGGAAGGCGCGCTCGCGCGGGCCCAGTTCGAGCATGTCGCCGAGCACGGCGACGCGGCGTCCGTCACCGGCCGTCGCGGCGAGGTCGTCAAGGGCCGCGCGCATGGACATCGGGTTGGCGTTGTAGCAGTCGTCGATGACGGTGACCCCGCTGGCGAGCCGGTGACGGCGCCCGCGGTGCGACGAGAAGTCGACCTCGACGTGTCCCTCCGGCCGCACCCCGATCGCCAGCGCGGCGGCGAGCGCGGCCAGCAGGTTCGTGCGCAGGTGGGCCTGGGGGAAGGCGACCTCCAGCTCGATCCGCTCGCCGGCGGCGTCGATCGTCAGCCGCTCGCCCTCGCGGGAGACGAGCTGCACGTCGCCGCCGGGGCCGAACGTGACGGTGCTCAGGTCGGCGCGGCGGTGGCCGTCGAGCAGCGGCTCGCGGGCCGGGATCACGGCGGTCCCGCCGGGCGGCAGGGCGGCGATCAGCTCGGCCTTCGCGGCGGCGATCGCGGCGAGCGAGCCGAGCAGCTCCAGGTGGACCGGCCCGACGTTGATGATCAGCCCCACGTCGGGCTCGGCGATCGCCGCCAGCTCGGCGATCTGGCCGGGGCCGCGCATCCCCATCTCGAGCACGAGCGCCTCCGTGCCGGCGGGCGCGCGCAGCAGCTCGAGCGGCAGGCCGATCTCGGTGTTGAAGTTCTCGCGGCTCGCGACCGTCCGCAGGTGCGGCGCGAGCAGCGCCGCGAGGATGTCCTTCGTCGAGGTCTTGCCGGTCGAGCCGGTGACGCCGATCACGGGGCAGGCCAGCTCGCGGCGCCAGGCGCGCGCGAGCGCCTGGAGGGCGCGCAGCGGGTCCTCGGCGGCGAGGACGGCCGCGGGCGCGGGCGCGTCGGCGGCGGCCGCGTCGGCGTGCGCGTCAGCCACGAGGACGCCCCAGGCGCCGGCCGCGAGCGCCGCCGCCGCGAAGGAGCCGCCGTCGGCGCGCTCCCCCAGCAGGCCGACGAAGAGCGTGCCGGGACCGGCCTCGCGGGAGTCGATCGTGACGCGCTCTGGACCGGCGGTGGTCGCGGCGCCGCTCAGCAGGCGCGCGCCGGCCTCCTGTGCGACGCGCTGGGCGGACCAGGCTCTCATCGCGTCGCCGCCGCGGCGCCGCGCAGCGCCTCGCGGGCGACCGCGACGTCGTCGAACGGGACCTTGCGGCCGCCAGCGAACTCCTGGCCCTGCTCGTGCCCCTTGCCGGCGATCACGACCACGTCGCCGGCCTGCGCGCCGCCGATCGCGGTGGTGATCGCGGCGCGCCGGTCGACGTCCCACGCGACCTCGTCACCGCTGCCGGCGAGGATCTCGCGGATGATCGCCTCGGGCTCCTCGGAGCGCGGGTTGTCGGACGTGACGATCACGCGATCGGCCAGCCGGCGGGCGATCTCGCCCATCAGCGGACGCTTGCCGCGGTCGCGGTCGCCGCCGCAGCCGAAGACGCAGTGGACGCGCCCGGCGGTCAGCGCGCGCGCCGCCTCCAGCACGTTCTCGAGCGAGTCGGGCGTGTGCGCGTAGTCGACCAGGACGGCGAACGGCTGGCCCTCGTCGACCGGCTCGAAGCGCCCCGGCACGCGGCCGGCGTCCGGCAGCGCGGCCGCGATCCGCTCCAGCGGGACGCCCAGCGCGCGCACCGCCGCGACCGCGCCGAGCACGTTCTCGACGTTGAAGCGGCCGGGGAGCCCCGTGCGCATCGGGAAGGCGCCCTCCGGCGTCTGGAGGATGAAGCTCGACCCGGTGAGGCCCGTCTCCAGCTCGGTCGCGCGGTAGTCGGCCTCCGCGTCGATCCCGGTCGTGATCAGGTTCCCGCGGCGGTCGCTCAGCTCGCTCGCGAGCCGCCGGCCGTACGCGTCGTCGACGTTGACGACCGCCAGCTCCCGCTCCATCTCGAACAGCCTCCGCTTGGCGAGGTAGTACTCCTCCATCGACGGATGGAAGTCGAGGTGGTCCTGCGTCAGGTTCGTGAAGATCGCCACGGCGAAGTGGATCGCGTCGGCGCGGTGCAGCTCCAGCGCGTGGGAGGAGACCTCGATCGCGCAGGCGACGTCGCCGCCGTCGAGCATCGCACGGAAGTCCCGCTGCAGCTCGATCGCCTCGGCCGTCGTGCGCTCGACGGGACGCTCCTTCCCCCCGATCACGGCCGCGACCGTCCCCAGCAGGCCGCACCGCTGCCCGACCGCCTCCAGCAGCGAGCGCACCAGGAACGCGGTCGTCGTCTTGCCGTTCGTGCCGGTGATCCCGACCACGTCGAGGGTCGCGGTCGGATCGCCGTTGAAGCGCGCCGCGGCGGGCGCCATCGCCGCGCGCACGGAGGGCACCAGCAGCTCCGGGACGCCGAGTCCGAGCGGGCGCTCGACGACGAGCGCGACCGCGCCACGCGCGACCGCATCGGGGGCGAACTCGTGCCCGTCGCGCGTGAAGCCCGGCACGCAGAAGAAGAGCGTTCCGGGCGTGACGCGGCGATTGTCGTAGGCGAGCGCGGCGATCTCCAGATCGGCGTCGTTCGCGGACGGCACGGCGACGGTGCCGGCCATCACGTCCTGCAGCCTCATCGCGACCCGAGTCTAC
>JAATFK010000591.1 GCA_015655225.1 Solirubrobacterales bacterium
GGCGGCCGGACGTCCACGGGATGCCCGCCAGCCCCATCCCGCCGACGATCGCGCGGCCTGGCGTCGCGCCGCGCACGAGCATCCGCACGGTCGTGCGACCGCCGAGCGAGTAGCCGCCGAGGTCGTAGTCGGTCAGCCCGAGCCGCTCCACCAGCGCAAGGCCGTCGTCGGCCGGCACGTCGGGCGGGTAGGCGGCCGCGTCGTGCGGCGTGCCGCTCATCCCGTGCCCGCGCAGGTCCATCATCACCACGCGCCGGCCCCGCGCCGCCAGCAGCTCGGCGTGGCCGGGGCGGATCCAGTCCTCGGTCGCGTTCGAGAAGAAGCCGTGCAGCAGCACGAGCGGCCGTCCCTCCCCCACCTCGCGGTAGGCGAGCGGCGTGCCGTCGTGCGCCTCGACGTGCCGGACCGGCAGCTCGATCACGCCGCGTGCTCGTCGCGCCGCTTGACCAGCAGCCACTGGGCGGGACGGGTGCGCTGGAGCGCGAAGCCGCCGCGCAGCCGCTCGCCGTGCAGGACGAAGACGGCGTGGCCGCGGTCGAGCGCCTCGGGCCACGCGACGCGGCCGCCCTGCTCGTAGGTCCCCCGGTCCCAGACGGACGCGTCCCCGTCCTCCACGTCGTCCGCCAGCTCGACCGCGAGCCGCTTGTCGGCCGGGTCGAGCGACGGGCCTCTCGGCACGCGCCACCGTCGCGGCGCGCCGTCGACCTCCAGCCGCAGCTCGAAGAACGGTCTCGCGCCCGCGTGCTCGCGCACCTCGAACGCGCCCGCGCTGACGCCGCGGACGGCGAACTGCTCGTGTCCCTCGACCGCGACGCGCGGCGCCTCGACGGACGCGACCCGCGCGTGCGGCGGCCCCTCCCGCAGGAACGCGACGAGCGCGTCGACCGCCGCCTCGTCCCCCTCGGCGTGGACCTCGACGGTCTCGTCCTCGCGGTTGCGGACCCAACCCTGGAGCCCCAGCTCGCGCGCCCGCCGCAGCGTCGCGTCGCGATAGCCGACGCCCTGCACCTCGCCGCGCACGACCGCGCGGACCGCCACCGTCTCGGACACGCGCCCATCGTACGGGCCGGGGACGAAACCCGACCCGCCCGTCAGCGCCGGCGCCGGCGCAGCAGCGGCGGGAGGGCGGCCGAGAGCGCGACGCCGGCGAGCACGCCCGCCGCCAGCGCCCGGCGCGAGACGGCCGGGTCGGCGTGCAGTCTCCGCAGCCCGAGCACCGCGGTCGGGGCGAGCGTCGCGAGCGCGGTGACGAGGCCGGGGTCGTAGCCGCGCCGGCGGATCGCCCACGAGACGTGCAGGCCGGCGTTGCCGAGGTGGCTGACGTATAGCAGCGCGGTCGGGAACGCCGCGGGCGCGCCCGCGATCGTCGCGACGCTGAAGCCCCACCCGAGCCCGACGTTGATGAGGAGACCGAGGCGCGGGTCGAGCGGCCACTCGTCCTCGTCGGAGCCGAGCACCTCGCGGTTCATCAGCGGCAGGAAGCCGCCCGGCCAGACCCACTCCTCGGTCTGGTGCCAGAGCAGCGCCGCCAGTGGCCGCAGCGCCGGGCGGCCGACCGCCCCCGCCGTCACCGGCGCGAGCGCGGCGGCGCCGACGAGGGGCCAGCGACCATGACGCTCACGCATGGCCGGCAGCCTACCGCGCGGGCGCCACGTCCCCCGCCGGAGCGGGCCGCCGCACGTGCGCGTCGAGCAGGACGAGCCCGGCGACCGCGGCCGCGAGCGAGGCGGCGACGAGCACCCACCAGCCGGCGTGGTAGGCCGTGCGCGTCGCGGCCGGCGTGTGGGGCGTGCCGAGGACGGCGACGAAGACCGCGACGCCGATCGTCAGCCCGACCTGGCGCAGCATGTTGACGACTGCCGAGCCGGTCGCGAACGACTGCGGCGGCAGCGCGGACGACGCGGTCCCCATCAGCGTCGGCAGCGTCAGGCCGACGCCGACGCCCGTCAGCAGCGAGCCGCCGAGCATCTCGCCGGCGTAGTCGGGCGTCAGCCCGATCGCGAGCGCCCACCAGGCGAAGCCGGCGGCGAGCGCGGTCGAGCCGGCCGCGACGACCGGCCCGGGGCCGAAGCGGGCGATCAGCCGCGGCGCCACCAGGAACGCCATCAGCGGGACCATCAGCGGGCCGGGCGCGAAGGCGATCCCGGTCCGCAGAGCGGACCAGCCCCACACGTCCTGCGCCCACAGGATGATCGACAGCAGCATCGCGCCGAAGGCGATCGAGAACAGCGTCATCGCGATCGAGGCGCCGGTGAAGCCGCGGGTGCGGAACAGCTCCGGGTCGACGAGCGGGTTGTGGTGGCGCAGGCAGCGCGCGACGAACAGCGCGAGCACGACGACCGAGCCGCCGAGCGTGGCGAGCGTCTCCGCCGATCCCCAGCCCCAGCCGCCGCCCTGGACGAGCGCGAGCGTCAGGGCGCCGACGCCGCCCGTCAGCAGCGCGGCGCCGAGCGCGTCGGGGCGCGGGACGGGATGGCCGGCGATCGCCGGCAGCCGGCGCCAGCCGACCCACAGGCCCCAGAGGCCGACGGGGACGTTGACGAAGAAGACCCAGCGCCAGTCGGCCGCGACGAGGAGGCCGCCGACGACCGGGCCGAGCGCGGCCGCGAGGCCGCCGACCGCGGTCCACGCGCGCACCGAGGACTGCCGCTTCTCCGCCGGCGCGGTCGCGAGGACGAGGCCGAGCGAGGTCGGCGTCAGCAGCGCCGCCCCGGCCGCCTGCACGACGCGGAACGCGATCAGCATCGGGAGGCTCTGGGCGGCGCCGCAGGCGGCCGAGGCGAGCGTGAAGATCAGCACGCCGAGGAGGAAGCCGCCGTCGCGGCTGCGGCGCTCGGCGATCCGGCCGAAGAGCACGAGCAGCGCGGCGTAGACGATCGCGTAGGCGTTCAGGACCCACGAGAGCTGCGAGAGGTCGGTCGTGCCCAGGTCCTTCCCGATGTCGGGCAGCGCGACGTTGACGATGAAGAGGTCGAGGCTCGCGAGGACGACGCCGACGCAGACGATCGCGAGGACACGGGCGGGCGAGGCGTCGCGACGCCGCAGCTGACTGAAGGGGCTCATAGCCAGCCACGCTATCACGCTGGCTTAGTCAATAGCTAGTCAGCTATGCTCCGTCGCATGGACGCCAACCCCGCCGTGACGATGTCGGGCCGCCTCGATCCCCGCGACAACTGGGAGGCGAGTGCGTGCTCGGCGATGGCCGCGCTCGAGGTCGTGCACGGCAGAACGGCGTTCCTCGTCCTGCGGGAGCTGTTCTACGGCGCCGAGCGCTTCGAGCAGCTCGTCCGCCGCACGAGACTGAGCGAGCCGACGCTCGCGGCGCGCCTGCGCGAGCTGACCGACAACGGCCTGCTCGTGCGCGAGGACTACCGCGAGCCGGGTCAGCGCACCCGCCAGCAGTACCGGCTGACCGAGAAGGGCGCCGACTTCTTCCCCGTCCTCGCCGCGCTGATGAGCTGGGGCGACCGCTGGGCCCAGGAGGACGGCGGCTTCGTGAAGCTGCGCCACCGCGACTGCGGCGCGGCGGTCCACGCCGAGCTGCGCTGCGACGCCGGCCACACGGTCGCCTCGGGCGACCTGGAGCTGGCGGCCGCGACCGAGCGCTAGGCGCGGGGGTCGGGACCCTCGGTCGCGAGCAGCAGCTCGCGCAGGTCCCCCGAGAGGCGCAGCTGGAGGTCGCGGTCGATCGTCTCGAAGATCTCGCGCTCGGCACGGTTGTTCGCCTCGATGGCGGCGAGCCCGCGCTCGGTCCCGGCCGGCGTGATGCGGACGATCACCTGGCGGCGGTCGTCCGGGTCGACCTCGCGCGTGACGTAGCCGTCGCGCTCCAGCTTGGCGATCCGGTTCGTGATCGCCCCGGAGGTGAGCTGCGCGATGTCCTGGAGGTCGCCGACCATCAGCGCGCCACCGCTGCGTCTCAGCCCGCAGAGGATCTCCAGCTCCCACAGCTCCATCCCCTCCCGCGCGAGCCGGCGCCGCACCTCGGTGTCGACGTGGTGGGCGGCGCGGCGCAGCCGCCACGCGACCGACTTCGCCGTCAGGTCGCGCTCGGGATCGGTCGACGCGATGTAGTCGAGGATCGAGCCGACGCGGTCCGGCGGGGTCGCGACTGTCGTCATCGTGTGAACTCTATCATCGTGAAGAATCTTCATGTTGAGAGATCGCCTGCTAGCTTGGGTCCCCAGCAGCCGTACGCGACGCGATCTCCCAGGAGCCTCGATGCCCGACGCCACACCGACGCCTCCGACCCATCACGCGGTCGGCCGCCCGCACATCTCCAGCAACGTGATCCTCGCGATCGCCTGCCTCGCGCAGTTCATGGTCGTGCTCGACACGACGATCGTGAACGTGGCGCTGCCGGCGATGCGCGACGGCCTCGGGCTCTCGACCGTCGACCAGCAGTGGGTCGTCGACGGCTACCTGATCACGTTCGGCGGGCTGCTGCTGCTCGCCGCCCGCGCCGGCGACCTGCTCGGCCGGCGGCGCGTCTTCCAATGGGGCCTCGTGATCTTCACCGGCGCGAGCCTCGCCGGCGGCCTCGCCGACAGCGGCACCGTCCTGCTGATCGCGCGCTTCGTCCAGGGCGTCGGCGCCGCCGCGCTCGCCCCCGCGAGCCTCAGCCTGATCACCGCCAGCCATCCGCTCGGGCCGGCGCGCACGAGAGCGCTCGGCGTCTGGAGCGCCAGCGCCGCCTCCGCCGGCGCGATCGGGATGGTGCTCGGCGGCCTGCTGACGACGCTCAGCTGGCGCTGGGTCCTGATCGTCAACGTCCCGATCGGCGTCGGCCTGTTCGCCGCCACCGCCGTCAGCCTCCTGCCCCACACCGCCGGCGAGCTGAAGCGGAGACTCGACGTGCCGGGCGCGCTCACGATCACGGTCGGCGTCGGGGCGCTCGTGTTCGGCATCTCCGACGCGACCGAGAAGGGCTGGGGCTCCGGCGTGGTGCTTGCCTCGCTCGCGGTCGCGGTGATCCTGATCGCGCTGTTCGGGCTGATCGAGACGCGGACGGCCGAGCCGCTCGTGCCGCTGCGGATCTTCCGCCACCGCAACCTCACGGCGGCGAACCTGATCATGGTCTGCACCGGCGTCGTGCTGACCGCGACGATCTTCTTCATCTCCCTCTACCTCCAGCAGGTCGAGGGCTACAGCGCCCTGCGCGCCGGGCTCGCGATGGTCCCGCTGTCGCTCGTCCTGACGGTCGGGTCGCTGCTCTCGCGGCGGCTCATCCCCGCCGTCGGGGCGCGGCGGATGATCGTCGCGGGCGCCGCGATCACGGCCGTCGGCGGCTTCTGGATCTCGCGACTGCCGGACCACTCCGCCTACGCCGCGCACATCCTCGTGCCGACGATCCTGATCGGCCTCGGCATGAGCCTGATGTTCCTGCCGGTCGCGGTCGCGGCGACGAGCGACCTCCCCCCCGAGGACGCCGGCCTCGCCTCCGGGCTGATCAACATGGGACGCCAGATCGGCGGCGCGCTCGGCCTCGCCGTGCTCGTCACGGTCGCCGCCTCCTCGACCAAGCACAGCACCCTCGCCTCCCACGACGCCGCGACCGTGCACGGCTACCGGCTCGCGCTGCTGCTCGCCGCCTGCTTCAGCGTCGTCGCCGCACTGGTCGCGCTGACGCTGCCGGGCCACCCGTCGCGGCGCACGCCGGCGGAGGTGGAGGAGGCCGAGGCGATCGTCGAGGCGGAGGCGGCGGCCTAGCGGCTACGCCGCGATCGCCGCGACTGCCGCGTCGGCGGCCGCGACCAGGCGCTCGCCGGTGACGCCGGCGTGGCCGAGGACCTCCATGCCGCGGGCGAGCGTGAGCAGCAGGTCGGCGAGCACCTCAGGCGCGGCGTCGGCGGGGACCTCGCCGCGCTCCTGGGCGGCGCGCACCGCGACCTGGAACGAGGCGGCGAGGCCCGCGAACGTATCCGCGACCCGTCTCGCGACCGGCTCGTCGTTGCCCGCGCGCTCGGCGGTCGCACCGGTCAGCAGGCAACTGGGCGAGCCGTCGCTGCTGGCGACCGCGATCTCGACGAGGTAGTCGCGCACGTCGGCCAGCGAGGCGGACGCGTCGAACGTGCGCTCCAGTCCCGTGGCGCCGCGGCTTGCGTACGCGTCGAGCGCGGCGAGGTAAAGGCCGTGCTTGCTGCCGAAGGCGCCGTAGAGGCTGCCCTTGCCGAGCCCTGTCGCCTCGGTCAGGTCCTCCAGCGACGCCCCCGCGTAGCCGTGGCGGCGGAACACGCCGGCCGCGGCGCGGAGGACGGTGTCCTCGTCGAATTCGCGTGGTCGCGCCATGAGTCGAGTGTAGTCGAAGTTCAGGACCGTACGGTACGGAACCCTGTTATCTTGACCGAATGGTCCAAAATCCCAGCAGCACCACAGCCCCCTCCGCCGCCGGCGAGCTCGCCGGCCGGCGCGTCCTCCTGACCGGCGGCTCGCGCGGCATCGGCGCCGGCATCGCCCGCCGCCTCCTGGCCGACGGCGCCCAGGTCGTCACGACCGCCCGCACCGCCCCCGCGACGCCGACCGAGGGCCTGACCTTCGTCGCCGGCGACATCCGCACCGCCGAGGGCATCCAGGCGATCGCCGACGAGGCGCTCGACCGGCTCGGCGGGATCGACATCATCGTCAACAACGCCGGCGCCGCTCGCACCTTCCCCGCCGGCTCGCTGTCGATCGATCCCGCCGACTGGCAGGACTCGCTCGACGTGAACTTCCTCGCGGCGGTGCGGCTGAACACGGCGCTGCTGCCGCAGATGCTCGACCGCGGCACCGGCGCGATCATCCACATCGCGACCACCGCCGCGCTCGAGCCGCCGGCCGCGCTGCTGCACTACGGCGCCGCGAGAGCCGCGCTGATCGCCTACTCGAAGGGCCTCGCGAGCGAGCTCGCGCCGCGCGGGATCCGCGTCAACACGATCACGCCGGGGAACGTCACGAGCCCGGGCGCCGACCAGGTCCGCGAGGACCTCGCGAGCGCGTTCGGGATCGAGGTCGCGGCGATCCACGCGTCGATTCCGATCGGGCGGATCGGGACGCCGGAGGACATCGCCGAGGCGGTCGCCTACCTCGTCTCCGACCGCGCCTCGTACGTGACCGGCGCGAACCTGATCGTGGACGGCGGCGAGCTGAGACGGCCCTGACGCGGACTCCGCTCAGCGCGGGCGGTAGGACTGCAGCAGCACCCCGTTCGGGAGCGCCGTCGAGGAGAGCAGCTCCAGCGTCGTCTTCTCAGGCGACTCGGGGTAGAGCCGGAGCCCGGAGCCGAGCAGCAGCGGGAAGACCTGGAGGTTGAGCTGGTCGACGAGGCCGGCGGCGAGGAGGGACTGCGCGAGCGTGCGGCTGCCCGCGATCAGGATCGGTCCCTCCCCCTCCTCCCGCTTGAGCGCGGCGACGGCGCTCGGGACGTCCCGCGCGACGACGCTCGTGTCGTGCCACGCGCTCGACCCGAGCGTCGTCGAGGCGACGACCTTGCGCATCCCGTTGATCTTGTCCGCCATCGGGTCCTCGCGGTTGGGCCAGGCGCCGTAGAAGCTCTCGTAGGTGACGCGCCCGAGCAGCAGGACGTCGGCGGCGGCCTGCTCCTCGTACTTGTAGAGGCCCAGCGCGTCGCTGAAGAAATCCGCGACCCAGCCGCTGTGCGGATAGCCCGGCTCGCCACCCGGCGCCTCCATCACTCCGTCGAGCGAGACGAACTCGGTCACGATCAGCTTCCTCACGGCGCCTCCTCCTGCCCGCGCGGAACGCGAGCCTCGTTTCCAGCTCAGACGAACGTCCGGTCAGGATCTCATCGGCCGCTCTATCGTCGGGCGGATGAGCGAGACGCACCGCGACCGGGTCGAGGCGCTGCTGGACGACGCGGCGGTCGAGCACGCGCGCCTGCTGGCCGAGCTGCCGCCCGAGCTGGGACGTTCGCTGCCGGTCGACGCGCAGGGCATCACCCGGGCGATCGACCACCTGGCGGCGGCCGCCGGCCTCTCCGTCAACGAGCGCCGCGCGCTGATCCGGCCGCACGCCGTCAACCCGGCGGTGATGCACGCGCGCGTCTTCGGGGGCGCGCCGCTCGCGCGCGAGACCGTGATCGGCTCGTTCGTGGAGGGCGCGCGCGTGCGGGCCGACGCGCTCGGGACGCTCGCCGACGCGGTGGGCGGTGAGGCCCTCGGCAGCGAGGTGCGGGCGCTGCTGGTCGCCCACCCGCCGCCGCTCGACGCGACCGGCCCCGCCGTCGTCGCGGAGCTGCGCACCACCTACGACGCGCAGGAGCGCGCGGCGCTGGCGATCGCGAACGGGCTCGACCGGGAGTAGGCGCGGGCGCGGCGGCGCGCTCAGTAGCGCACGTCGCTCGCCAGCAGGAGCGGCCAGGTCGGCAGCGTGACGCCGTCGATCGTCGCGCCGCCGAAGCCGAGCATCGGCCCCGGGCCGGCGTTGATCGCGGCGGGGAAGTCGAGCGACGGCGTCGACGCCGCGTCGAGCGCGGCGAGCTGCTCGGGCGCGAGCTCGAGGTCGAGGGAGGCGAGGTTCGCGCGCAGCTGCTCCAGCGTGCGGGCGCCGGTCAGCGTCGAGCTGACCGCCGGCCGGCTGCGCACCCAGGCGAGCGCCACCGCCGCCGAGCTGGCGCCGGTCTCGGCCGCGACCCGCGCGACCGCGTCGATCACCTCCCAGTCGCGCTCGCTCGGACCGCCCATCAGGCCGGCGCGGGGGCTGTCGAGCGGCGCGGCGCCGGCGCCCGCGCCGTCGTCGTCGTCGCGGTACTTCCCCGACAGCTGGCCGCCGCGCAGCGGGCTCCACGGCAGGACGCCCATCCCGAGCGCGTCCGCCATCGGCAGCAGCTCGCCCTCGGAGGTGCGCTCCAGCAGCGAGTACTCCAGCTGGAGCGCCGTGACCGGAGCCCAGCCGCGCAGCTGGGCGGTCGTCTGCGCCTGCGCGGCGACCCACGCGGGGACGTTCGAGAAGCCGACGTAGCGGATCGTGCCGCCGGCGACGAGGTCGTCGAGCGCGCGCAGCGTCTCCTCGATCGGGGCGCGGCGATCCCAGCCGTGCAGCCAGTAGA